>NZ_MKJW01000118.1:0-21250 GCF_001942375.1 Kocuria sp. CNJ-770 | reverse complement strand
ACGAGCGGCTGCCCGCTCGCCTGGTCGCCGAGATGATCTTGGCCTTGCGGGAGGTGCGCGTGATCGAGTGGTCCGGCACCAGTCGCAGGGCTGACGACGACTCCGGCTTCCTGGCGGTTTATGACGAGGAGACGGGCATCTACGAGTCCCTCTCCGGCAACGACTCTCTGACGCGACTCGTCCACTACCTCGAGCCTACGGTCGACAGCAGGGGCGTGGTTGAGGTGAGGAACAGGCTGCGCACGGGGAGCGGAGAAGGGGGACTCGGCAGGCAGAGGGGGGACTCAGCGGGAGGGGCGTGGCGGGGAGCTGGGGTGTGCGGGTGTGCAGGTGTGCGGGGGCGGCGGGTGCTGGGCGGGGAGCCGGCCACCGCACGCGAGTACCCTTGACGGGTGGCACATCTACTCGGCGGCGAGAACCTGCACCTCGAATTCCCCACCAAGACGGTCTTCGACTCCGTCAGCCTCGGCATCGACGAGGGCGACCGGATCGGCATCGTGGGCCGCAACGGCGACGGCAAGTCCACGCTGATGAAGCTGCTCGCCGGGCGGCTGAAGCCGGACGGGGGCCGCGTCACCGTGCGCTCCGGCGTGCGGGTGGGCATGCTCGACCAGGCCGACGTGCTGGACCCGGGGCTGACCGTGGGGCACGCCGTCGTCGGGGACCGCGAGGAGCACGAGTGGGCCGGGGACGCGAAGGTCCGGGACGTGATCGCCGGGCTGGTCAAGGACCTGGACTGGGACGCCCGGATCGGGGAGCTCTCCGGCGGGCAGAAGCGCCGCGTGGCGCTCGCCGCGCTGCTGGCCGGGGACTGGGACGTGATCTTCCTGGACGAGCCCACCAACCACCTGGACGTGGACGGCATCACCTGGCTGGCCCGCCACCTCAACAACCGCTGGCCCAAGAACCAGGGCGGGCTGGCCGTGGTCACCCACGACCGCTGGTTCCTGGACGCCGTGTGCACCGACACCTGGGAGGTGCACGACCGGATGGTCGAGCCCTTCGAGGGCGGCTACGCGGCCTACGTCCTGCAGCGGGTGGAGCGGGACCGGCAGGCCGCCACCGTGGAGGCCAAGCGGCAGAACCTGATGAAGAAGGAGCTCGCCTGGCTGCGCCGCGGCGCCCCGGCGCGCACCGCGAAGCCCAAGTTCCGCATCGAGGCCGCCAACCAGCTGATCAACGACGTCCCGCCGCCGCGCGACACCGTGGCGCTGTCCCAGCTGGCCGTCTCCCGGCTCGGCAAGGACGTGGTGGACCTGGAGAAGGTCTCCGTCTCCTACCCCACCGAGGACGACGGCCCGCGGGAGGTGCTCCGGGACGTCACCTGGCTGATCGCCCCCGGCGAGCGCACCGGCATCCTCGGCGTCAACGGCGCGGGCAAGTCCACGCTGCTGGGCCTGGTCACCGGTGACGTCCCGCCCACCAGCGGGCGGGTCAAGCGCGGGAAGACCGTGCGGATCGCCACGCTGACCCAGCAGCTGTCCGAGCTGGAGGACGTGGCCGAGGACCGGGTCTCGGACGTGGTCGCGTCCAAGCGCACCACCTACCTCGCCGACGGCAAGGAGATGACCCCGGGACAGCTGCTGGAGCGGCTGGGCTTCACCAACGAGCAGCTGGCCACCCCCGTCAAGGACCTCTCGGGCGGGCAGAAGCGGCGGCTGCAGCTGCTGCTGATCCTGCTCGACGAGCCCAACGTGCTGATCCTCGACGAGCCCTCCAACGACCTGGACACCGACATGCTCGCGGCGATGGAGGACCTGCTGGACACCTGGCCGGGCACCCTCCTGGTGGTCTCCCACGACCGCTACCTCCTGGAGCGGGTCACCGACCAGCAGTACGCCGTGATCGACGGCCGGTTCCGGCACCTGCCCCGGGGCGTGGAGCAGTACCTGGAGCTCGCCGCCCAGTCGCGCACCGGCACGGCCGCCGGCTCGGCGAACGCCTCGAACCCGCTGGCGGCCACGGGGGCGTCCTCGAACGGGTCCAAGGGGGCGACGGCGCAGGGCGCGCCGAAGCTCTCCGGCGCCCGGGCCCGCAGCGCGCAGAAGGAGGTGAGCGCGATCGAGCGGAAGCTGGAGAAGCTCACCGCGAAGGTCGACACCATCCACGCGGAGATGGCCGCCCACGACCAGTCCGACTACACCGGCCTGGCGGGCATCACCGCCCGGCTGACCGCGGTCCAGGACGAGATCGAGGAGCTCGAGCTGCGCTGGCTCGAGCTCTCCGAGGACCTGGCCTAGACCGGTGGCCGACCCCGAGCGGGAGGCCGTGGCCCTGCTGACCGGCCCCCGGATGAGCCCGGTCCTGGAGCAGGTGCTGCGCCCGGCCGGGCTGGACGCCGACCGGTGGACGCTGCGGCGGGTCCACCACCGCCCCGGGGTGGGCGCGAGCGCCATCTTCGACGTCGCGGCCCGGGACGGGCAGCGGCGGGTCGCCGAGGTGGTCTGCGTGAGCACCACCGCCCCTCCGCGGGAGGCCGTCGAGCACGCCGGCGGCCCGCTGCTGGTCGCGCACGAGGGCCTCGCCCTGACCGCGTGGCGGCATCCGCACGACCCCTGGCTGCCCGGGCTGGCGTGGGCGAGCTCGCCCGAGGCGGTGGGGCGCACGGTCTTCGGCTCCGCCGTGCCGGCCGAGCTCACCGCGATCTCCTACCGGCCGACCCGCCGGGCGGTGCAGCGGGCCACCCACGACTCCGGGGTCCGCTACCTCAAGGTGCTCCGGCGCGGCCGGGCCGCCGCCCTGCACGGCCGGCTGCGGATGCTGCTCGACGCCGGGCTGCCCGTGCCGGCGCCGGCGGGCGAGCCGGTGCAGGAGGTGGTGGTGATCCACGAGCTGCCCGGGGCTCCCCTGGCGAGCGCGGTGCGGGAGGACGGCGCCGCCGCGCTGCGTCCCGAGCACGTCCTGGCGCTGCTCGACGCCCTGCCCGCCGCGGCCGCAGAGCTGCCGCGGCGGGCCGGCTGGACCGACCGGGTGCTGGACTACGGGCACGCGGCCGCCGTCGCGCTGCCCGAGGAGCGGGAGCGGGCCGAGCGACTGGCCACCGCGATCGAGGACGCCCGCGGCACCACGGACCCGGGCCCGGCGGTGCCGGTGCACGGGGACCTCTACGAGGCCAACCTGCTGGTGGGCCCCGACGGGCGCGGGCGGTTCGGGCCGCTGACGGGACTGCTCGACGTCGACTCTGTGGGACCGGGCCACCGGGTGGACGACCTCGCCTGCCTGGTCGCCCACGTGGCCGTGCTGCCCACGGTCAGCGACCGCTACGGGCACGCGCCGGCCACCGCCGAACGGCTGCTGGCCGGTTTCGGGGACGCGGTGGATCCCGCCGCGCTGCGGGTCCGCTGCGCCGGGGTGGCCCTGTCCCTGGTCGCCGGCGCCCGGCGCTCGGGCGGCCCGCCGGACCGGGCCCGCCGGCGGCTGGAGATCGCCGAGCGCTTCCTCGCCCAGGCCGACCAGCGTTCGGCGGGCTGAACACACCGAGCCGAGCGCGTCAGGTCCAGTTCACCGTGCTCGGCACACCGGCCTCGGCACGACGGTTCGAGCACGACAGGCCCAGCACGACGAGCTGGACATGACGGGCCCGGCAGGACGGCGGTGGCGGGAGCTGGTCCCGCCACCGCCGTCGTCGTTCCTCCCCGGGCTATCCGTCCGTGGATTCCGTGGTCTCCGCGTCCTCCGCGGAGTCCGGTGCCTCGGTGCCCGGTGCGGCGTCCAGCCGGTAGGCGTCGGAGAAGTCCAGCTCCCAGACTGCGCCGCCGCCGACGGCGCCGAAGGGGTTCTGCGGGCCGGCCTCGATGCCCTCGGCCGTCGCGACGCTGTTGACCGCTGCGTAGACGTTGCCGTAACCGTCGGCCGCCAGGCCGGCCGGGAGCGGGACGTCGACCGCCCAGCGCGCCGGGTCCTCGTGGTGCCGGTGCAGGACGACCACCTGACCGGGGACCTCCCCCGGGGTGGACGGCGCCTCGTCCGCCGGGGTCTCCCCGGGGGGCTGCGGCGGCGTGGGTCCGAACAGCTGCGAGACGTACAGGTGGTCGTCGTCCACGGCCACGCCGGTCACGGCGGTGAAGCCGTCCCAGCGCTCCAGCTCGACGCCGTCCGCGGAGAACTGGACGACCGAGGCCTCGCCCGGCCGGACGGAGCCCAGACCGCCCACGTAGACGTTCCCGTCGTCGTCGGTGGCGAGGGACGTGGGCACGAACTCGGCCGGCCCGGCCGGGTCGTCCGTGCCGTCGGCGAGGGCGGTGGTCGGCCACGTGGCCCACGCGGTGATCTCGTACTCCGGAGGGGCGTCGTCCGTGGCGGTGGAGAAGTCCGGCTCGACCTTCCACACCGTGTTCGCCCCGGCGTCCGCCACGAGCGCGTAGCCGTCCGGCGATGCGTCCTCGTCCTCGTCCACGTACAGCACCGCGTACGGGTTGGAGTCGACCTGCGCACCGTCCGGGTTGAGCTCCTCCTCGGCAGCCTGCAGGTCGGCGTACGGGATCAGATAGGACGCCCCGTCCTCCTCGGTCCCGGCCACGAGCATCGACCCGCCCCGCGCCTCGGGCACCGCGAGGTCGAAGCGCGCCGGGTCGTAGCCGGCGACGAGGTACTGCCCCTCCACATCCGTGGCGTCCGCGCCGGCGGGCCCCTCCGCGAAGGACCCGTCCGGACCCGCCACGGACAGCAGTCCCTCGACCACGGAGGTCACCGTGGGCGTGTGCCGGTGCGGGTCCCCGATCAGCGTGACCGCCCCGGTCGCCCCCGCACACCTCATGTCGACACAGTCCGGACCGCCGCGCCCCGCCTCGGCCACGACCAGGGAGTCGTTTCCCCGGCCCCAGTTCAGCTGCCGCGGGTTGTCCAGGCCCTCGGCGACGACGCGCGGCCCCAGCGGCCGGTCGCCGTCGTGCGCGGTCGCCGCCGGCACCGCACCGGCCAGCACCACCGCCGCCGTGACGGATCCTGCTCCCAGTCTGTTCATGACCCACCCCCGGTCAAAGTTGCCGCACGCCAGCCGTGCGACAGGCCCAGGCTAGGACCGACGCGCGCGGAACGGCCCGCAACAGCGCCAACCGTGACCGGCTCTTGACCTACCTGCAGGTAGACGGCGGGGACGCGTCACGAGCGGCCGCATCCTTGACACGCTCCCGAGCCCCGGCGTGCACTCGACAGCATGGAGGTCCCACAGCCGTTCCGCACCTCGCCCACCACGCTCCTGCTGCGGCTGGCGCTCGCCCTGGCCCTCACGCTCACCGGGCTGCTGCTCGCCGCCCCCGCCGGCGGAGCCGCCGAGATCCGCAACGACGAGACCGTGCGGGTCGCCGAGGGCGAGGTCGTCGACGACGACCTGTACGCGGCCGCCGGCGAGGTCGTCGTGGACGGCACCGTGCGCGGTGACCTCGTGGTGGCCGCGGGCCGGGTGACGGTCAACGGCACGGTGGAGGGCGACCTCCTGGCCGCGGCCCAGACCATCGTGGTCGAGGGCACGGTGGGCGACGACGCCCGGGTCGCCGGTCAGGCGCTCTACTTCGGGGACGGGGCCCGCGTGGCCGGGGACCTCGTGGCGGCCGGCTTCAGCCTGCAGACCCGCCCCGGCACCGAGATCGGCGGGGACGTGCTCCTCGGCGCCTACCAGGCCCTGCTCGCGGGCAGCATCGACGGGAGCGTGACCGCCGGCGCCGCCGGACTCGCCCTGGCCGGCGCGATCGGCGGGAGTGTGCAGGCCGACGTCGGCAGCGACGACGACGTCGAAGCCGCCTGGGCGCCGGCCACCCAGGTGCCCGTGCCCCCGGTGGAGGGAGGCCTGACGCTCACCGACGAGGCCCGCGTGGCCGGGGACCTCTCGTACCGGTCGGCCGCCGAGGCCTCGATCGCCCCGGGCGCCGAGGTCACCGGGGAGATCTCCTACGAGCGGGTCGTCGTGGACGACGCCGAGCCGGCCGGGCCCACCGGGCCGCTGGCCGTGCTGCTGTCCGGCCTGCGCCTGTTCGTCACGCTGCTGCTGGCGGGGCTGCTGGCGCTGTGGCTGATCCCGCGGACCGTGACGGGAACGGCCTCCGTGCTGCGGACCCGTCCCCTCCTGAGCCTCGGATGGGGCGTGCTCGCGATCGCCGGCACCGCGGTGGCGGCGCTGGCGCTCCTGGTCGTCGCGATCCTGCTGGGCATCGGCCTGGGACTGCTGACCCTCGGCGGGCTGGCGGCTGCGGTCGTGGCCACCGGCGTGGTGCTCCACGCCGTGCTGGTGCTCGGCCTGATCCTGGCCATCGCCCTGCTGGCCCCGGTGGTGGCCGGCCTCACCGGCGGCGGCCTCCTGTTCCGGGACCCCGCCCCGGCGCGCCTCGGCAAGCGCGCGGGGGCCCTGGCGCTGGGCCTGCTGATCTACGTGCTGCTGCGGGCGGTGCCCTACCTCGGGCCGGTGGTGGCCCTGCTGGTGGCGCTGTTCGGCGTCGGCGCCCTGGCGGTGTGGCTCTGGGACGTGCTGCGCCGCCGCCGGGCGCACCGGCGCGGTCGGGCCGCGGGGCTGCCGCCGGGCGGGACCGCCGGACCGGGTGCCGGAGCCGGCGCGTACCCGCAGGCCGGAGTCACCCCCTACCCGCAGGCCGGAACCACCCCCTACGCGCAGGGCGGTCCTGGCTCCTACCCGCAGGACGGTCCCGGTCCCCACGCACCGGCCGGCGCCGGCGCGTATCCGCCGAGCGGCGCGCAGCGTCCTCCGGCGGGCGGTGACGTCCCGCCCGGAGGCTCGACGTCGGCCCGGCCGCCGTGGGCGGCCGGCGATCGCGGTCCCGGGCCCGGTCCGGGCGCCGACCCCGACACCCGGACCTGAGCAGTCCAGCCCTGCGCAACCCGGCCCTGCGCAACCCGGCCCTGAGCGACCCGGCGCGGAGCGGTCAGGCGGCCGGCAGTGAGAGCGCCTCCAAAGCGGCGCGCAGCTTCGTGGAGGACGTGTGCACCGTGTACGGGAAGTACACGACCTCCACGCCGACCGCCGCGAACTCCTGCTCGAGCCGGTCCCCCTTCGGGGTGCCGCGCCAGTCGTCGCCCTTGAAGAACACATCGAAGCGGAGCTCCCGCCACGTGTCCATCTTGTCCAGCAGGATCTCGGCGTGGACCTGGTCCACGTAGCGGATGTGCTCGACGATCTCCATCCGCTCCCGCAGGGAGACCACCGGGCGATGGCCCTTGGTGATCTCGATCAGGTCGTCGGAGACCACCCCGGCGATCAGGTGGTCGCAGTGCTGCTTCGCCTGGCGCAGGATGTTCAGGTGTCCCACGTGGAACAGGTCGAACGCACCTGCCGCATAGCCGAGCCTCGGCCGCCTCGTGCCGTCCGAGCCCGTGCTGTTCGTGCTGCTCGTGCTGCTCATGCTGTGCGCTCCTTCTCGGCCAGGGCGCCGGGTCCCCGCAGGACTTCCGCGCCGACGGTTCCCCCGAATCGTCCGGAGGAGGGCGGGGCCACCGCGTCAGCCACCTGACGGCCGTAGACCCGCGGATCGTGCCGCCGGCGTGCCACGGGCGCGTCGGCGGCGGACGCGGCCCGGAACCGCGGCCAGTCGGCGGCCACCGCCGCGAAGGCGTCGGCCAGCTGTGCGGCCGCGTCCGGGGCCATCGTGTCCGCACCGGCCACGCAGGAGTAGTCGCCCACGGCCTCGCGCAGTCCCGTGTGATCGGCCACCACCACGGGACGGGCCGCCAGCACGGCCTCCACGGCGGTGTTGCCGAAGGCCTCGGTCACCACGGGCGGGATCACCACGACGTCGGCCGCCTCCAGCCACGGCCACACGTCGGCGTGGAAGCCGCGGAAGCGCACCCGGTGGGACACCCCTGCGGTCTCGATCGCCCGGCGCAGCCGCTGCTCGTACCACTCCTTGCCCGGAACCACGTCCCCGACCAGGTCGAGGACCGCGTTGACGCCGCGCTCCTCGAGCAGGCGCAGTGCCTCCACCACCAGGTGGACGCCCTTGCGCTCGGACAGCCGTCCCACGTAGACGATGCGCAGCTGCCCGTCCAGATGCGCGCGCGCAGGCCGTGGGTCCGCGGGCCCCGCCACCCCGTTGAGCACCACGGTCGACCGCCCGGCGAGCCGCGGCACCGCCTCGACCAGGCACGCGAGCGTGCACTCGCTGTTCACGAGCACCCGATGAGCCGGAAGGACCGGCAGCGCCAGCCCGAGCCGGATCGGGGCCGGCATCTCGAGCTCCGCCTCGTGGACGTGGACGACCACGTGCGCCCCGGCCCATCGGGACAGGAGCGGCCACACGGGAAGGACCTCCGTGCTGACGTACACGGCGCGCGGCCGCAGACGGCGCATCGTCCGCAGCGCGGGCCGGAGCCCGGCCACGGTGTCGCGCACGAGTGCGGGCCAGTTCCGGGGTTCGAGGTGGCGCTTCTCGAGCACCAGGGAGAAGACCTGCTCGACGCGCGCCCCCGCTGCCAGGAGCAGCGGCACCAGCGGGCCGGGTCCGGGAACGGCCACGACCACGTCGCCGTGGGCGTCGACCAGCTGCCGGACGGACTCGAGCAGCATCCGGTCGGCGCCGTAGAGGTCGGAGCTCGGGTGGACCACCAGGACGGGCCCCTCGTTCCTGGTACGGGTGCGCCGGGTCATCCGAGCCTCCTCATGTCGTTGAACCACTTGGGCAGGGCCAGGGCGGTGTGCCCGGCCAGGGCTGTGCACAGCAGGGTGTAGACGAGCACGAACGCCTCGGTCCACCCCAGCAGCACGAAGGACAGGCACACGACCCCGTAGTCGACGGCCAGCAGCACCACGGAGCGCATCGGCCGGAACTGTCCCGGCCGGCGCAGCGGCACACCCCTGATCTGCTTGAGCGAGTCGTTGAGGATGATGGTGAAGAAGGCCACGTTGTCCAGGGCCAGGAACGCCAGCGGGACGAGCAGCCACGTCTGCGGGACATCGAGGAACCGAGCCGCGGCCACCAGGACCGCGATGTGCAGCAGAGAGATCTTGGCGCAGTCGATGACGTGGTCGAGCCACTCTCCCGCCGCCGAACCACCGCCGCGCAGCCGCGCCACCTGGCCGTCGGCGGAGTCGAGGGCGTAGCCCAGCGCCAGGAGGAACGCCACCAGCACCCCGGACCACATCGTGGGTGCAACGAGGGCGAGGACCAGGATGCCGGCGGCCGAGCAACCCGCGCTGATGCCGGTCACCTGGTTGGGACTGAGCCCGGCGCGGTGAGCGGCCGCGGCCAGCAGCCGCCCCGCCGGCCGGTTGACGAACACGGAGTACGCGGGCGCCCCCGCGGCGCGGCCCTTCTGCGCCGCGGCGAGCTGCGCCACGGTCTCCCAGTAGGTCGGGGCGCCCGGTCGCTCGGAGGTCGTGGTCACGGGACCCGCACCTCCTCGGCGCCGGTCACGGCCGGGGCCGGCGCCCCGGCGCGGGTGAGGGCGGGCACGCCCTCGGACGTCCGCCGTGCCGTCGGGTCGGAGGCCCACACGCGCCCGGTGCGACGGCCCGTGGCGGAGCCCCGGGTCGTGGTGCCCCGAGCCAGAGCGCGGGCCAGCTGCTCGTAGCCGTCCGTCACGCGGTCCCAGTCGTAGCGCTCGCGGACGCGGACCGCCAGTCGTTCACCGCGGCGGACCTGGTCGACCGGGTCGGCCTCGGCCTCCGCGAGCAGCGAGGGCAGGTCCTCGGCGGCACCGAAGTACCGGGCATCCGCCCCGAGGACCTCACGGTTGAAGACCACGTCGTAGGCCAGCGTCGAGGCGGCCGCGCCCATGGCACGGAGCAGGGACGGGTTGGTCCCGCCCACGGAGTGCCCGTGCACGTAGCTCAGGGCGTTGCCGTACAGCTGGTTCAGCACCTCCTGGTCCCACACGCCCCCGAGCAGCCGGATCCGGGGGTCGGCGGCGGCCGTGCGCTCGATCCGGTCGATGTAGTCGGCGGCGTAGGGCGCGGTGCCCACGACCACGAGCGGCAGGGCCGCCGAGCTGCGGTGGTAGCCCTCCACGATCATCTCCACGTGGTTCTCCGGCTCCAGGCGGGCGACCACGAGGTGGTAGCCGTGCGGGGCCAGACCCAGTCCCGCGAGGGCATCGGAGCCGATGCCCTCCAGAACGGGAGCGCCGTAGGACAGCATCGTGGTGTCGACCCCGAACTCCTGCCGGTAGTAGTCCTGGATCCCGATGGCGTCGGCGATCAGCGCGTCCGCCCAGCGGACGGACAGCGCCTCGGCACGCCGGTAGTAGGCGCGACCCACGGGTCCCCACTTCCCGCGCTTCCAGTCCAGACCGTCCACGTGGACGGCCACCGGGGTGCCTCCGCCGCGCAGCAGCGGCAGCAGCGGGGCGTTGGCCGGGTTGAACACGAAGTTCACGTCCGTGTCCCGCCGCACCAGGTGCCGCAGGCCGGACATCGTCGTGTGGCTGAGCGTCTCCACGGCCTTGCCCCGGATCGCCGGCAGGTGCACCAGGCGCATGCCGCGGTGCGTCGCCGGATCCGGGGTGCCCGGGTCGCCGCTGAGCTTGGCGGCGTTGCCGCGCCGGCAGTGCACCACGACCTCGTGTCCGCGCCCCGCCAGGCGCGAGCCGATCTCCTCGATCGCCGTCTCGAATCCGCCGTAGGCGGCCGGAACCCCCCTGGTCCCGATCATCCCGATGCGCAGCACGCCGGCCCCGCTGCCCTGGCCGGTGGCCCGGCCGTTGTTCTCCTGCATGGTCTCTCCCCCCTGTGGTGCTTCCTGTCCGGAAGCCGGGCGGCCGTCCCCACGGTCGCCCGTTGCTGATGGTGCGGTGCTCCTGGGGTCCTTCCGCCGACACCTCCCGGGTGCCGGCGGAAGGACCCTCCGTGCGGCGGCCGGATCAGTTGGCCGCCGCGGAGCCGGTGGTGCGTGCGGTGAAGCGGTTGACGCTCAGGGTCCCCGGGGCGTTGGTCGCGGACCCCGAGACGTAGTAGCCGAGCTGGAACACCCCTTCTCGCTGCAGGCTCGCGGTGGAGTCCTCCACCTGGACCTGCCAGTCCTGCGGTTCCGCGGTCCCGGTGGCCCACACCTTCGCCCGCAGCACGGTCCCGGCCCCTGCAGGGACCGTGACCGTCTCGAGACGCACGTTGAGCTCCTTGTCCCGGGCCACGGACAGACCCGTCAGCGGCACGCTGCGCAGGACATCCTCCTTGCCCCCGGCCGAGCGGGTGAGCGACAGCTCCGACGTGGCTCCCGTGCGGGCCCGTAGCGTCGCGGCGTAGAACTCGCTGCCCGACCGGCGCGACTGCACCGAGAAGTACCCGCCGCCTCCGGTGGGCGCATCAGCGAACCGCACCGCGGTCCGCACGTCCGAGTCCTGGGCGCTGAGCCCGTTCAACCGCGCCGAGGCCGAGGCCGAGGCCGCCGACCACGCGATCGACCCGGCGCCGTCGGCCGTGGACATCGTGGCCTTGGAGGACCACGGGCTCCACGCCATGCCCTCGCCCGGAGACCCGAAACCGGTCCCCGTGCGGTCGAAGGAGTCGTCGACCAGCACGCCCGGCTCCGCCGGCTGCTCGGGCTCGGTGACGGCAACGGAGCGCGTGGCGGTCCCGGTGCGGCCGTCCGCGTCCCTGACCGTGAGCTTCACGGTGTAGGTCCCGGCCTTCGCGTAGTCGTGCGTCACCGTGTTGCCCGTGCCGGTCTGTCCGTCGCCGAACTCCCACGTCCAGGACGCGAGGGGCGCGTCGCCCGGCTTCGAGCCGGAGGCGTCGAAGGCCGCGGTGAGGCCCGTGGTCCGGTGCGCGATGGATGCAGTGGGCGGAACGGCCTCGGACTGTCCACCGCCGGCCGCGTCGTAGTGTGCACGGATCCGGTCCGCAGCCAGTGCCTTGCCGTAGACGGCCGTGTCGTCGATGTCGCCCGTGAACTCTCCGGTCGCCCCGGCACCGGTCCACGTCGCGGACACGGCACCGCCGATGCGCCACATCCCGTCGTAGTACTGGGCGGACGTGGCCTCCGTGTTCTCTGCCACCTTCGCGCCGTCCACGTAGAGCGCGAGCCCGTCCGCGCCGAGCGACATGGCCACGTGGTGCCAGGCACCGTCGTTGTAGGCCTTGTCCGAAGAGGCCTTCACGGCCCGGTCCGGGTAGACGCCGGCGTGCAGCCGTCCGTCGGGCCCCATCCACAGGTGCCGGTCGGTGCTCCGGGCTCCGCGGACCACCTCGCTTTCGAAGCCAAGGATCCGTCCGCCTGCCGTGGTCGTGGTCTTGATCCACGTCTCGGTGGTGAAGCTCTGGGGTCCCAGCTCCTGCTGCGTCGTGGACGCGGAGCCCGCAGGTTTCGTGGTGTCGGTGCGGGCGAACCGGGTCGCCTGGTCCGAACCCTGCACGGTGCCCGCGACGGGTCCGGTGACCTGGCCGTCGGCCGTCAGCCCGGCGCCACCCGCCACGTCGACCAGTCCGGCGTCGAGTGAGCCCATCCGCCAGTAGTGCGTCGGGGCGTCCTGGAGCACCGAGCGCGTGTACCCGGTCGGTGCGGCACCTCCGGCCGCGGTGACCTGCACCGGGGACGAGGCGACCGTGCGTCCGGTCGGGTCCACGGCCACGACCTGGTACGTGTGCTGCTTGCCGGCCTGTGCGGTGGAGTCGGTGTAGGCCATGCGCGCGCGGTTGTAGAACCGGTGCCGGCCCTTGACCTCGCCGACCGGCTGGGCGGTGTTGCCGTCCCGGACGATGCGGTAGGTGAGGTTCTCGTTGTCCTGGTCCGATGCTGCGGTCCAGGCCAGGCTCACGGTGCCGCCGCTGTGGGACGACGCGGTCAGCCCCATGTCGGTCCCGCCCGGCCGGGGACCCACGGCGTTCGGTGCCTTCGCCCGGGTGGAGAAGCGGACCAGGCCCTGCTGGCCCTTGCCGTTGACCCGCGGGAACTCCCCGCCCATGATCACGTAGTCGCCCGCGGCCTCGGCGGTCCAGGCGGCCTGGTACTGACCGGTGTAGGAGCCCCCCTCGAGGTCGGGGAACCAGTTGAGCATGCTCGGGGCCGGGTTGCCCGAGAAGTCGAAGTACTCGTCCCGTGTGCTGCCCAGCACCCCGGTGGCCTCTTCGCTGAAGGCGTTGGCCCGGTAGAAGGTGCGTGGACGGCTGTCCGTGAACTCCCCGAGGGACTCGCAGTTGTGGGCGTGGTTGGCCACGTACACGACCCCGGAGTGGGGCACGACGTCGTAGGAGTCCCCGTGGCAGTCCTCGAGCCACTCGATGCTGCCGTCGGCCCAGGACGCCTTGAAGGTCCCCTCGAAGTTGGAGTTGCGCAGCCAGGTCCAGCCGGTGCCGTAGACGTACTCGCCGTCGGTGGTCAGCGCAGAGATGCCGCCGTCCCCCACGCCGTTCCGCACCGTGGAGCCGACCTTCCACGGCCGGAGGCTGCCGTCCGTGGTCGAGATCGCGCCCATGCCCATGCCCGGGTCCGAGGAGTTGTTGAGCCGTTCGAAGTCGCCGCCGACCACGACCTTCCCCCCGTCGGGGGAGATGACCATGGAGTCCACCGGGCCGTCCGCGACGGGCGTCCACGGCCGCAGCTCACCGCTGCGGGCGTCCACGGCCGCGAGACCCCCGCGGGGCTGGTTGCCCACGGCGCTGAACCAGCCGCCGAAGTAGACGGACTTCCCGTCGGTCACGATGGCGTTGACCCTCGAGTCGGGGACCGGCCGGAAGCTGGGGTCCACCGCGCCCGTGGTGGGATTGAGGGCGGCGATCCGGTAGCGGGTCTCCCCGCTGATCTCCGTGAACGACCCGCCGAGGTAGAGCAGCTTGCCGTCGGGGCTCGCGGTGACGGTCTTGACGACCCCGTTGGCCGTGGGCGCGAACTCCTTGATCAGCTCACCGGTGTCGAGCCGGTAGGCGAGGACGTTGGCGCGCGGGGTCTCCTGCTGCCCGGCCGCAACGCCCGCAGGGCGCGCCGAGGTGAACTCGCCCACGGCGTAGACCGTGTTGCCGACCACCTCTTGGTCCCACACGACGCCGTTGATCTGGACGGTGGGCAGTGCGTCCGCCGTCACGGTGGGAGGCGTGCGGGGGTCCGAGGGATCCGCCGGGGCGGAGTCCGCGTAGGCAGGCGCGGGCGCCAGCGCGCCGACGACCAGGAGCAGGCCGCAGGCGGGGACCAGGATTCTTTTCATGCGGTGACCTCCGAGGTCGTGGTGTGCGGTGCTGGGGCGGGGCTGCGGGCGGGCTTTCACGCGCCCGCTCCCTGGTCGTGCGCCCGGCCGGCGAAGACCGCGGCCGGGTCGGTGGCGCGATAGGAGGCCGTGATCACGACATCCTCCCGCTGGTCCTCGGGAACGAGGAACGTGTAGGTGCCGGAGACGGTCTTCCCGGGCGCGACCTCGCCGGGCAGGCCGGCGTCGTCGGGCTGGCGGGAGGGCTCCCCCGGGCGGTCGTCGGGGCCGTACGTCAGGGTGACGCTGCTCCCGATGGTCGAGACCGGGGAGTCCGTCGCGTTGCGCACCGTCACGACCACGGTGATCGCGGGCCCGGACATCCCGCCGGGACCCATGCCCTCCGCCTGGACGGCCTTCGTGGACTCGACGGCGATCTCCAGGCCCTTCGCGGGCTGGACGGGCTCGTCCAGCCCGACGGTCTCGGTGGTCGAACGCTCTTCCTTCCCGGTGCCGCCGCCCTCGACGACGGCCGGCTCGCCGGGCTCTGCCGGCACCGCGACCCGCACCGGCTCTTGGGCCTCGTCCGTCGCCTCCTCGGACACCGCGTCGGACGCCTCGTCGGACGCCTCCGGAGCCTCGTCCGGTCCGCGGTCCTCGGACGCGGAGGCGTCCGGCGTCTCGCCGGCCGACGCGCCGGACCCGGAGGTCCCGGTGGTGGCCTCGACGGCGGATGCGCTTCCCGTTCCCGCGTCCGCGCAGCCGTACAGCGAGGCGGCCAGGACGAGGGCCAGCCCGCCGGTGCCCAGCCTGCGCAACGGGGAGCCGGAGCGCGGGACCGTCCGGTCCGCGTCCGGTGCCCCGCCGGATCGTGAGGTGCTTGTCATGGTGATTCCCCGATCGTTCTGCTCCGGCCGGGCGCCGCCCCGGACGATCGGACGCCACCCCCGTGGCCGGTCCTCGTCCGATGCGGTGCCTACCCGCCGGAATCCCCCCTGTGGTCCACCGGGGAACCCCTTCCCCGGTGCGTGCAGGCGAAACCGCGAACTTCCGGGTTCCGTGCGCCTGCAGTTGTGGAGGACGTTAGCAGTGGCAATTCATTGCATCTGTATCTTTTCTGTCCCCTTTTTTGCTATTGCACATGCTCGGGACACCACCTCGGGAAGGGTGCGTCAGCCGCACGCCACGTCGTGGTGCGCCGGCAGGTGGACGGGGCATGACTTCCGGTACCGGCCTCCCGGCTCCGCCCCGGACGTGCACCCTCCTCTGACATGGGCGCTGTGTTCTCACAGCACGGAACAGACCCCGCCGGAATCCCGGCGGGGTCTGTCGAGGAGGTGGAGCGGCTCAGTCGCGAGGTCTCCCGGTCGCGCCGTCCGCATGGAGATGTGTCCCCAGAAGTTCCATATGATCCCGGGGCTCGAAACCCGTGCGGCGCAGGGCGGACAGGTCCAGGACGCTGTTGGCCGGACGCGGGGCCACCCCGGTGCGTCCGCCCACGTACTCGGCCGTGGACACGGGGACCACCCGCTCCGGGTCCGCCCCCACGCGCTCGAACACGTGACGGGCGACGGCCGCCCAGGACAACGGCTCCCCGGCCCCCGTGAGGTGGTAGGTGCCCCACGGTGCCCGGTGGTCCACGAGGTGGAGCAGTCCTGCGGCCAGATCTTCCACGAAAGTGAGCCGACCGACCTGGTCGTCCACCACGCGGGGCGAGATCCCGCGGGAGGCGAGACCGGCCATCACGGAGACGAAGTTGTGGCCTCGGCCGATCACCCAGCTGGTGCGCACCAGCCAATGCCGGGGCAGGGCCGTGACGGCGGCCTCGCCCGCGGCCTTGGACTGCCCGTAGACGGACAGCGGTGCGAGCGGCGCATCCACGGGATACGCCTCGTCGTGCGGGAGTGTGCCGTCGAAGACGTAGTCGGTCGACACGTGCAGCAGCGGCACCCCGGCGGCCGCACACGCACCCGCGAGAGCGGCCACGCCGGTGGCGTTGGCCGCCCAGGCGGCCGTGCGCCCGTCGGGGGTCTCTGCGTCGTCGACCGCGGTGTGCGCCGCCGCGTTGAGCACCGCGCGGTATCGCCGCAGGTGCTCCCCCGTGCGCAGCCCTTCGGGCCAACCCTCCGGATCGGCGAGGTCGAGCTCCGCTCGGTCCACGGCACGATGGGGCAGACCGCGGCGCTCGAGCAGCTCGACCAGGGCCCGGCCGAGCTGGCCGGTGCGTCCGACGACCAGCACGGGGGCAGGCGGGAGCGGCACGACCTCGGACAGCCGCGGGTGCCGGCGGTCCTTCTCGGACAGCTGGGCCTGCTCCAGAGGGACGGGCCAGTCGATCCCCACCGTCTCGTCGGCGAGATTCAGGAAGCTGTACTCGTCGAGGGCGTCGCCGGACCAGTGGTCGTTCACGAGGTAGGTGTACGCCGTGGCGTCGTCGAGCGTCTGGAAGGCATTGCCGACCCCCCGTGGCACGAAGACGGCCGTCGCAGGGTCGATCTCGCACGTGACCACGGTCCCGAAGGTGTCTCCTCCGCGCAGGTCCACCCAGGCCCCGAAGACCCTGCCGGTGGCGACCGAGACATACTTGTCCCACGGCTCCGCGTGGATCCCACGCGTGGTGCCGCGGCCCCCGTTGAAGGAGATGTTGTTCTGCACGGGGCCGAAGTCCGGGACTCCTGCGGCCACGGCCTTGGTCCGCTGCCAGTTCTCCTTGAACCAGCCCCGGTCGTCCCCGTGCACGGGCAGGTCGACCAGCAGCAGGCCGGGGATCGCCGTGCCTCGCACGGCCGGCTCGGACGAGCTCACTGTCCGGCCTCCGCGTACTTCGCCTCCGTGGCCGCCTTGACGGGCTCCCACCAGTCCCGGTGCTCGGCGTACCAGGACACCGTGGCACCGAGCCCGGACTCGAAGTCGGTGTAGCAGGGCTCCCACCCCAGCTCCTCACGGGTGCGGGTGCCGTCGATCGCGTAGCGCAGATCGTGCCCCGCCCTGTCCCGGACGTGGTCGAAGTCGTTCTCGTCCCGGCCCATCAACCGCAGGATCGTGCGCAGCACCGTGAGATTGTCCAGTTCGCCGTCGGCCCCGACGAGATAGGTCCGTCCGGGCGCACCCGCCTCCAGGATCCGCAGCACGGCCGCAGAGTGGTCCTCGGCATGGATCCAGTCCCGCACGTTGCGCCCCTCGCCGTAGAGCTTGGGCCGCACGCCCCACAGGACGTTGGTGATCTGGCGAGGGATGAACTTCTCGACGTGCTGGTACGGGCCGTAGTTGTTGGAGCAGTTGCTCAGCGTGGCCTCCACGCCGAAGGAGCGCACCCAGGCGCGGACCAGCAGGTCGGAGCCCGCCTTGGTCGAGGAGTACGGGCTCGACGGATTGTAGGGGGTCTCCTCCGTGAAGCGCTGCGGGTCATCGAGCTGCAGGTCACCGAAGACCTCGTCGGTCGAGACGTGGTGGAAGCGTGTGCGGTGGCGGCGTACGGCCTCCAGCACGGTGTACGTGCCGATGAGGTTGGTGTGCACGAACGGCCAGGGGTCGTTCAGCGAGTTGTCGTTGTGCGACTCCGCGGCGAAGTGCACCACGGCGTCCGCCGCCCGCACCAGGTCGTCGACGACCTCGGCGTCCGCGACATCCCCCACGACGAGCTCGAACCGCTGCGGATCCAGACCCGCCAGTGAGGCCTCGTTCGCGGCGTAGGTCATCCGGTCCAGGACCGTCACCCGGTGATCGGTCTCCCGCAGGACGTGGCGGACGAAGTTGGAGCCGATGAACCCGGCGCCTCCGGTGATGAGCAGATGAGACATGCCGGTGATCTTACGGCTCGCCGCGAGCCCTGGTCGGTGGGCACAACGGGGGACGCACAAAAATAACGAATCTCATACAGTTACAAAGGTAAATCCCATGGGGAAGGGGAAACGACCATGCGGGGCATCATTCTGGCAGGGGGCACCGGGAGCCGTCTGCACCCGATCACGCAGGGCATCAGCAAGCAGCTGGTGCCCGTGTACGACAAGCCGATGATCTACTATCCGCTGTCCACGCTGCTGCTCGCGGGGATCCGGGACATCCTGATCATCACCACGCCCGAGGACGGACCGCAGTTCCAGCGTCTGCTGGGGGACGGCAGCCGCTTCGGCGTGTCCATCAGCTACACCGTCCAGCCGAGCCCGGACGGACTCGCCCAGGCCTTCGTGCTCGGCGCCGACACATCGGCAACGACACCGTGTGCCTCGTGCTCGGCGACAACATCTTCTACGGACCCGGTCTCGGCACGCGGCTCCGGCGCTTCGAGGACATCACGGGGGCCGCCGTCTTCGGCTACCGCGTGGCGGACCCCACGGCCTACGGCGTGGTCGAGTTCGACGACGACCGCCGGGCCGTCTCGATCGAGGAGAAGCCCGAGCGGCCGCGCAGCCGCTACGCGATCCCGGGCCTGTACTTCTACGACAACCAAGTGGTCGATCTGGCCCGGTCGCTCCGGCCCTCGGCCCGCGGGGAACTGGAGATCACGGATCTCAATCGGCTCTACCTCGAGCGCGGCCAGCTCCACGTGCAGCTCCTGGACCGCGGCACCGCCTGGCTCGACACCGGGACCTTCGATTCCCTGGCCGACGCGAGTGCATTCGTGCGCACGGTCCAGGCTCGACAGGGGCTGTCCATCGGGTGCCCGGAGGAGGTGGCCTGGCGGATGGGCATGCTCACCGACGCCGAGCTCCTCGAACGCGCCGAGAGTCTCCTCAAGAGCGGCTACGGGGCCTATCTGCTGGGCCTCCTCGACCGGGAGCGGGTCCCCGTGGGCTGAGCAGGCCCGTCACTCCGTGGAGCGCCGGCACTCGCTGTAGACGTACCCGCACGCCCCGGAAAGCATGCTTGCTCCGCGGGCTGCGGCGATGCCGGGCGTCGGCTCGTGCACGTACCGCACCGGTCCCGTGAACGCCGGCACCAGGCCGCGGGCACCGGCTTCGGGATCGTTGTCCACGACGAGGACCTCGACGCTGTCCGCGCACCTGTCCGCCTGTCGCACGAGCAGCAGCAGGACAGCGGCCAGGTCCTGAGGAGGCCGGTACGTCAGGACCGCCACCATCACCCGGGCTCGCTCATCGGTCAGGCTGCGCACCGATCGCGCGATCCCGGTATCGCCGTGTTCCACCCGACCCCAGCATCATGTCATGTGCATCTGCACACATCTGCTGCGCATCCTGCGAGATCGTCCCGGAAGGAACGTGTCCGTGCTGCGGCGCGTCGGAGGCGCGATCAGTGCCCGGGAGCGCGCACCGCCAGCGCCGGCGCTCCCCGGGCCCTGAGCCGGTCGGCCAGGTCCTCGGCCGCGTCCGCGTCCGCCAGCAGGTGGGCCACGGTGGGCCCGGAGCCGGACACGAAGCTCGCCAGCGCACCCGCCGCCGCGCCCGCGGCCAGGACCGGTGCCAGCTGCGGGGCCAGGGAGAGGGCGGCGGGCTGGAGGTCGTTGGCCAGCAGCGGGGCCAGCTCCTCCGGCGCCCCGGCCGCCAGGGCGTGCTCGAGCCCCTCCGGCAGCCCGGGCGCCGGCACGCCCCCGGCCGCGCGCAGCCGGTCGAGTTCGGCGTAGACGGCCGGTGTGGACAGGCCCGCCTCGGCGGCCACCAGCACCAGGTGCAGGGGCGCGCCGACCGCCGCGGGCCGCAGCCGGGCGCCCGTGCCGGTGCCCACCGCCGCGCCTCCCGTGAGGGCGAAGGGCACGTCCGCGCCGAGACCGGCCGCGAGCCGCAGCAGGGCGTCGTCGTCGAGCCCGGGGACGCCGCCGGCCCGGGCCGCGAGCCGGTTCACGGCGACGAGGGCGGCGGCGGCGTCGGCGGAGCCCCCGCCCATGCCGCCGGCCACGGGCACGGCCTTGTCGATCTGCAGGTGGAGGCCGCCGGGCAGCGCGGGCAGGTGTCCGAGCACGGCGCGGGCGGCGCGGACCACCAGGTTGGAGTCGTCGGTGGGGACCGCGTCGAGGCGGAAGCTGCCGAGGGCGATCTGCTGGGCCACGAGCGAGCCGGGGACCGCGGCGACGCCCACGGTGATCCCGGTCCCCGCGGTGAGCGTGGCGGTCACGGTCTCGGTCGTGCCGACCGCGCAGTACAGACTGGCTACGTCGTGGTAGCCGTCCGGGCGCGGCGGGCCGGCGGCGAAGAAGAGGTTGACCTTGCCGGGGGCCTGGGCCTGCTCCGTGAGCATCATCGTGCTCATGCGCCGCGTGCTCCGGCGGTGAGCCCGGCGGCGGCCCCGGCCCGGGCGATCCGGGCGAAGGCGGTCACGTCCAGCTTCTCGCCGCGCTGCCCGGGATCGATCCCCGCGGCCTCGAGCAGCTCCCCGGCCGCCGCGGCGGAGCCGGCCCACCCGGCGAGGGCGGCGCGCAGGGTCTTGCGCCGCTGGGCGAACGCCGCGTCCACGGCGGCGAAGACGAGCTGCCGGTCCACCTCCGCCACCGGCTGCTCGCGGCGCACGAAGCGCACCAGCCCGGAGGCGATCTGGGGGGCCGGCCAGAACACGTTCTTGCCGATCGTCCCCGCCTTCGTGACCTCGGCGTACCAGGCGGCCTTGACCGACGGCACGCCGTAGACCTTGGACCCCGGCGCCGCGGCGAGCCGGTCCGCCACCTCCTCCTGGACCATGACCAGCCCGTGCCGGATCGAGGGGAACCGGGCCAGCAGGTGCAGCAGCACGGGGACGGCCACGTTGTAGGGCAGGTTCGCCACCAGGGCGGTGGGCTCGGCCGGGAGCTCGAGCACGCGCAGGGCGTCCTGCTCGAGCACGTGCAGCCGGTCGGCCAGCTCCGGCCGGAAGCGTTCCACGGTCCGGGGCAGCTGCGCGGCCAGCGGGGGGTCGATCTCCACCGCCACCACCTGCTCCGCGGCGTCGAGCAGCCCGAGGGTGAGCGAGCCCAGGCCCGGTCCCACCTCCAGCACCGTCTCGTGCTCGCCCAGCCGTGCGGCGGCGATGATCCGCCGGATCGTGTTGGGGTCGATCACGAAGTTCTGCCCGAGCGTCTTGGTCGGCCGGATGCCCAGCTGCTCCGCGAGCGCACGGATCTCCGCGGGCCCGAGCAGAGGGCGGGCGGCGGCTCCTGGCGGGGTGGATTCTGTCACCGGGACATCGTATCGGCTGCGGGCGAACATCTGCACCCAGTCCAGGACGAGCCGGGCCAGCAGCGCCACGTACACGAGGTGCAGGGCCAGGT
>NZ_MKJW01000117.1:0-22055 GCF_001942375.1 Kocuria sp. CNJ-770 | reverse complement strand
GGGACCACAGCTTGCCCGTGCCGTCCAGCTGCTGCGGCTCGATCAGCCAGGACTGGCCCTCCTCCAGGCTGGTCAGGGCCTGGAGCAGCTTGCCCTCGGCGGGCTCGGTGAGCGGGCCCATCTGCGCGGCGGGGTTGGTCGGGTAGTCCACGGTCAGGGAGCTGACCGCGTCCACCAGCTGGTTGCGGAACCGCTTGGACTTCGCCACCGAGCCCACGAGGATCACCAGGGAGGCCGCCGAGCACTTCTGCCCGGCGTGGCCGAACGCGGAGTAGGCCACGTCCTTGGCGGCGAGGTCGAAGTCGGCGCTGGGCGTGACGATCAGGGCGTTCTTGCCCGAGGTCTCGGCCAGCAGCGGCAGGTCGGAGCGGAAGGAGCGGAACAGCTCCGCCGTCTCGTACGCCCCGGTGAGGATCAGCCGGTCCACCGACGGGTGGGAGACCAGCTGGCGGCCGAGGGCACGCTCCTCGAGGTCCACGAGGGCGAGCACGTCCCGGGGGACCCCGGAGGCGTCCAGGGCCTCCCAGATCGCCTCGGCCACCACGGCGCCGCAGCGCTTGGTCGGGCCGGCCGGCTTGAACACCACCGGGGACCCGGCGGCCAGGGCGGCCAGCGCCGAGCCGGCCGGGATGGCCACGGGGAAGTTCCACGGCGGGGTCACCACGGTGAGCCGGGAGGGCACGAAGGACGCGCCGTCGACCTCGTCCAGCTCCCGGGCGCGCTCGGCGTAGTAGTGGGCGAAGTCGACGGCCTCGCTGATCTCGGGGTCGGACTGGTCGAGGGTCTTGCCCGCCTCCGCGGCCGCGACCTCGAGCAGCTCCGCCCGGCGGGCCGCCAGGGCCTCCCCGGCGCGGTGGAGCACCTCGGCCCGCTGGGCGCCGGTCAGCGCGGCCCAGCCGCGGCCGGCCTCGAGCGCGGCGTCGATGACGCGGTCGAGCTGCTCCTCGGTCTGCAGCGCCGCGGCGGCGACGGTCTCCGTGCCGGCCGTCGATCCGGGGACGCGGTCGAGGATCGCCCGGCCCCAGTCCCGGTTGGCGGCCACGGCCGGGTCGGTGTCGGGGGTGTTGGCGAAGCCGTCGGTCGGGGCGGGCAGCTCGGGCAGCCGGCGGTCCTGGACCCGGTGGGGCAGCGGCACGGTGTCGTCCAGCGCGGCCAGCGAGGCGAGGAAGCGGTTCTTCTCCCGCTCGAAGAGCTCCTCGTTCGCGGAGAGCTCGAAGACCGCGGACATGAAGTTCTCCTGGCTCGCCCCCTCCTCCAGGCGGCGGATCAGGTAGGCGATGGCCACGTCGAACTCGGCCGGGTGCACCACCGGGGTGTAGAGCAGCAGGGAGCCGACGTCGCGCTTGACGGCCTGGGCCTGGCCGGTGGCCATGCCCAGCAGCATCTCGAAGTCGATCGCCTCGACCACGCCGCGCTCGGTGGCGAGCAGCCAGGCGAAGGCGATGTCGAAGAGGTTGTGCCCGGCCACGCCGATCCGCACCGCGTCGGCGTGCGCCGGCTGCAGCGCGTAGTTCAGCACGCGCTTGTAGTGGGTGTCCGAGTCCTGCTTCGTCCCCCAGGTGGCCAGCGGCCAGTCGTGCAGGGAGGCCTCGACCTGCTCCATGGGCAGGTTCGCCCCCTTGACCACGCGGACCTTGACCCGCGCCCCACCGGCGGCGCGGCGGGCGGTGGCCCACTCCTGGAGGCGGATCATCGCCTCCAGGGCGTCCGGCAGGTAGGTCTGCAGCACGATCCCGGCCTCGAGGTCCCGGAACTGGGGCTGGTCGAGGATCCGGGTGAAGACCGCGAGGGTCATGTCGAGGTCCTTGTACTCCTCCATGTCCAGGTTGATGAACTTCGGGGTGGAGAACGAGGCGGCCCGGGCGTAGAGCGGGGTCAGCTTCTCGACGACCTCGGCCACGGCCTCGTCGAAGGCCCAGGCGGAGTGCGGGGCCACGGTGGAGGAGACCTTGATGGAGACGTAGTCGACGTCGGGCCGGGCCAGCAGCTCGTGGGTGCCCTGCAGGCGGCGGTCGGCCTCGCGCTCGCCGAGCACGGCCTCGCCGAGGAGGTTGACGTTGAGCCGGACGTCGTCCGTGCGGATCTTCGCGATCGACCTCCCGAGCTTGGCCTCGCTGGCGTCCACGATGAGGTGCCCCACCATCTCGCGCAGCGCCTTGCGGGCGGCCGGGATCACGACCTGCGGGGCGACCGGGGCCAGGACCCCGCCGGTGCGCACCGCGGTGCGCAGGTACCACGGCAGGAACGCCGGGACGCGGGGGGCGAGCCGGGCGAGGTTGCGGGCGGCGACCCGGATGTCCTCGGGGCGGATGACGCCGTCGACGAAGCCGACCGTGAAGTCCAGTCCACTGGGATCCTTGAGCACCCCGGCCAGCTGCTCGCCCGAGGCGTCCTTGGGGAACTGCTCCGCCTCGGTGAGCCAGCGGCGCACGGTGGCCACGGCCTGCTCGGGCAGCGACGCCGGGATGGCGGCGTGGGGAAGGGTGCGTCCGGCCGACGGTTCCGCAGGGGTGTGCGCGGTCGCGGGGACGGGGATCGTCGTCATGGGTGGTACTCCCTGGTCTGCGTGGAAAGCACTGGTGCGCCCCTCACTATGCGCCTTCTTTCCGTTCGGATAAAGTGATGTTTTCCACGGATGATTCGTCAGTGGACGTGATGATTGTGAGGTGCTCCCGTGCTGGACGTGCGCAAGCTGCGGCTGCTGCGCGAACTCGCGCTGCGCGGCACCCTGGCGGAGGTCGCGGCGGCCCTGAGCTACAGCCCCTCGGCGGTCTCCCAGCAGCTCTCCGCCCTGGAGAAGGAGGCCGGGGTGGAGCTGCTCTCCAAGGCCGGCCGGCGGGTGCAGCTGACCCCGCAGGCGGAGATCCTGGTGGCGCGCACCGCGGAGCTGCTGGACGTCCTGGAGCGGGCCGAGTCGGACCTGGCGGCGTCGCTGAGCACGGTCACGGGCACGGTGCGGGTCGCCGTGTTCCAGTCGGCCGCCCTGGCGCTGCTGCCGGCGGTGCTCGGCACGATGCGCCGCGAGCACCCGGACGTGCGGGTGGAGATGGTGCAGGCGGAGCCGGAGCGTGCCCTCTACGAGACCTGGACGCGCGAGTTCGACGTCGTGGTCGCGGAGCAGTACCCGAGCCACGCCGCCGCCCACCACCCCGACCTGGACCGGCGGCGGCTCATCACGGACGCCATCCGCCTGGCCGTCCCCCCCGGGCCCGAGCACGCGTCCGTCGCGTCCCTGCAGGACGCCCGCGAGCTGCCGTGGGTCATGGAGCCCCGCGGGGCGGCGTCGAGGCACTGGGGCGAGCAGCTGTGCCGGCGGGCGGGGTTCGAGCCGGACGTCCGGTTCGCCACTGCCGACCTGCAGGCCCAGACCCGGCTCGTGGAGTCGGGCAACGCCGTGGCCCTCATGCCGGACCTCATGTGGGCGGGCGGCGACTCACCCTGCCGGCTGGTCGACCTGCCCTCCGGGCCGCGGCGGACGGTGTTCACCTCGATCCGCGGCTCGAGCGTGCAGCGCCCGGCGATCCTCGCCCTCCGCGCGGCGCTCGAGACGGTGGCCGCCGAGCTCGCCGCGCGGATGGACTGACGCTCAGGAGCGGGCGGCGGCCGGCCCGGTGAGCGCCCGGCGCAGCCGGCCGTCGGCGATCTGCTCCAGCAGCCACGGGCTGAGCAGGAACGGCGCGGCCTCGGCCGCGGCGAAGAGCTCCTCCGGGGTGATCCAGGCGACCTCCGCGACCTCGGCCGGCAGCGGCTGCGGCTGCCCGGCGGCGCGCGCCACGTAGACGGGGCAGAACTCGTTCTCCACGATCCCGGAGGCGTCCACGGCCCGGTAGCGGAAGTCCGGCAGGACCTCCGTCACCCCGGTCACCGCGAAGCCCAGCTCCTGACCGGCCCGCCGGGCGACGGCCTCCTCGAAGTCCTCGCCGGGAGCCGGGTGGCCGCAGAAGCTGTTGGTCCACACCCCCGGCCAGGTCTTCTTGGCCAGGGCCCGGCGGGTCAGCAGCAGGCGCCCGTCGTCGCCGAGGACGTAGCACGAGACCGCGAGGTGCAGCGGGGTGTCCGTGGTGTGCACCTCCGCCTTGGGCGCGGTGCCCACGGGACGGTGGGCGTCGTCGAGCAGGACGACCTCCTCGACGGCTCCGGGGACGGCGCCGGGCACGGCTCCGGGAGCGGCGTCGGGGACGACTTCGTGGCTGGCCATGGGTCTCGTTCCGGTCGGTGGCGGGAGGGTGTCCGCCCCCATTCTCTCAGGCCCGCGCGCGGGAGGCACGCGGGGCGGGGAGTGGACAAGGACGCGCCCGGGGAGCACGATCGGGAACCATGCGACGACGTCGGCCCGCCCCCGCCCCTCTGCCCCTGCGGGACGGCGTGGACCCCGTCCGGGTCCGGCTGCCGGCGGAGGACGGGCGGAGCACGGTGCGGGGCTGGCTGCTGGACCGGTTCCCGGCCTCCGCCCCGGAGCTGGAGGAGCTCTTCGCGTCCGGGGGGATCGTCGACGACGCCGGGCGGCCCCTCGCCCACGACGCCCCGTACGTGCCCGGCGGGTCGGTCTGGTACCACCGGGCCCTGCCGGCCGAACCGGAGCTGCCCGGGGACCTGCCGGTGCTGTTCGAGGACGAGTGGCTGCTGGCCGTCGACAAGCCGCACGGTCTGCCCACCACCCCGCGCGGCGGGTTCGTGGCCCAGAGCGTGCTCGTGAAGCTGCGCCGCGCCCGCGGCGAGGACCGGCTGTCCCCGCTGCACCGGCTGGACCGCGGCACGGCCGGGGTGCTGCTGCTCTCCCGGGACCCCGCGACCCGCGGCCGGTTCCAGACCCTCTTCCAGGACCGGGCGGTGGCCAAGGAGTACGAGGCGGTCGCCGTGCACCGGCCCGGGCTCGGGCTGCCGCGCGTCGTGGAGTCCCGCATCGTCAAGGACCGCACGTGCCTGCAGGCGCGGGAGGTGCCGGGACCGGCCAACGCCCGCACCGTCGTCGACCGGGCGGGTCCCCCGTTCTCGGACGCCGAGGGCGAGTGGGCGCGCTACTGGGTGCGGCCCGAGACCGGGCGCACCCACCAGATCCGGGTCCACCTGGCCGGACTGGGCGCCCCGGTCCGGAACGACCCCCTCTATCCCCGGGTGCGGCCGGCCGGCAGCGAGGACCCCGCCCGGCCGCTGCAGCTGCTGGCCCGGCGGATCGGCCTGACCCATCCGATGACGGGCCGCCCGCTCGTGCTCGAGAGCCGGCGCGCCCTGCACAGCGGGTCCCCCGCGTGAGCGCGCCGCGCACCGCGCCGGCGGCCGCCCGGGTGCCTGCCCCGGACGTGGCCCGCGGACTCATGCTCTGGGTCATCGCCGTCGCCAACGTCACCGCGTGGATCTGGGCGCCCGGGCCCACGGACGGACCCCGCGACCGGACCCTGGGCGCCGGGGCCGGCACGGCCGGGTGGACGGCGGACGACGTGGTCAACACGGCCCTGTCCATGCTCGTGGACGGCCGCGGCTTCCCCCTGTTCTCCTTCCTGGTCGGCTACGGCGTGGGGCAGATCGCCGCCCGGGAGGCCGCGCGCGGCACCCCGCTCCCGCTCGCCCGGCGGCTGCTGCTGCGGCGCTACGGGTGGCTGCTGCTCGTCGGGGCCCTGCACGCGTGCCTGCTCTTCCCCGGGGACATCATCACGGCCTACGCCTTCGGGGGCCTGTTCCTGACCCTGCTGATCGCGGAGGGCACGGCCACCCTGCTGGTCCTGGCCGGCCTGGGCTCCGTGCTGATGGTCCTCTACGGTGCGGCCAGCTGGGCCGTGCGGACCCCCGGCACCGCGCCCTTCCCCAGCCTCGTCACCGACTCCGCGCAGGAGCACCTCGCCCTCGTGCTGGCCGAGGGCGCGGGAGTGGTGGCCTTCGCCCCGCTCCAGCTGCTGGGGCTGCTGCCCATGCTGCTGCTCGGCCTGGCGCTCAGCCGCTACCGGGTGCTGGAGGACCCGGGGCCCCGCCGCGGGCGGCTGCTGGTGACCGCGGCGGTCTGCATCGGCGCAGGGCTGCTCACCGGCGTGGGCACGGGCCTGCTGACCACCGACATGCTCGAGCCCTCCACGACCGCCGGGTCCGTGCTCACCGGGCTGGACGCCCTGACCGGGGCCGCGCAGGGCATCGGCTACGCCCTGGTGGTGGCCCTGGTCTGCGCGCGGGCCCAGCGGCGGTCCCCGGGCGCTCCCCTCCGGGCGCGGGAGCATCCCGCGCTGTGGGCGCTGCAGGCATTGGGGCGCCGGTCGATGAGCGGCTACATCGCCCAGTCCGTGCTCTTCACGGTCCTGATGCCGCCGTTCGCGCTGGGCCTCGGCCGCGCCCTGACCCCCACGGCCGCCCTGCTGCTGGGCACCGCCGTGTGGCTGGTCACCCTGCTCGGCGCCGTCCTGCTCGAGCGGCGCGGCCTGCGGGGACCCGTCGAGACGGTCCACCGGCGGCTGTTCCTCGGTCCTGCGCGGGACCGCTCCGGCCCGCACCCCGCGGCGAGCGCATAGGCTCGGGGCAGCACCCTTCCCCTGCCAGCATCAGGAGCCGCCATGCCCAGCCCCACCGGCGCCGGTCCCGCACCGCGTCCGCTCTCCGCCGACCCGGCCGCCGACCTCACCGCCGACCGCACCGTGAGCGCCCCGGAGCGGGCCGACACCGCGGCCCGGTCGGTCCGGGAGCTCTTCGCCGGGCGCGCCCTGGGCGTGCCGGGCACCCTGCTGGGCGCGCCGGCGCACCCGCGGCCCCGCTCCCGCACGGCCCCGTGGCACTACTGGTGGCAGGCCCACCTGCTCGACGCCCTGGTCGACGCGGCGCTGCGGCACCGGGACGAGCCCGCCCGCGCCGAGGAGATCCGCCGCGACGCGCACCGGCTGCTGCGCGGGATCACCCTGCGCAGCGGCGGGCGGGTGACCCAGAACTCCTACTACGACGACATGGCCTGGCTGCTGCTGGCCGTGGGCCGGCTCGCCGCACTGGACCGCGAGCTCACCGGCCGGGCGGACGTGGCGTGCCTGGACGCGGGCCGGGCCCTGCTCGCCCGGATCGAGCGGGGGCACACGGCGGACCTGGGCGGCGGGGTGTTCTGGAACACCCGCCACGACGTGAAGAACACCGCGTCCTCGGCTCCCGCGGCCCTGGCCTTCGTGCGCACGCACCGCACCGAGCAGGCCCGCGCGGTGCTCGGCTGGCTGCAGGAGAACCTGTGGGATCCCGGGCGGAGGGTCTTCCACGACGGGCTGATCCTGGTCGCCGCGGGGTCCGGCAGCGAGGTCACGCGGCGGGACGAGCGGCTGTTCAGCTACAACTCCGGACCCGTGCTCGGAGCGCTGCTCGAGCTCGCGGACGCCCCCGGCACGGGCACGGACGACCGGGCGCGCCTGCTGGGCACGGCGGCCGACGTGGTGGCGGGCGCCGCGGAGGCCTACGGCCGGCCGGTGCCGGGGCGGCGGGTCCTCACCACGCACGGCGGCGGGGACGGCGGGCTGTTCAGCGGGATCCTGGCCCGCTACCTCGCCCAGGCGGCCCGGCACCCGGATCTGGCCGAGACCGCACGGCGCACGGCCGCCGAGCTGGTGACGGGCACCGCCGACGCCTGTGGGCCGGCCGGCGCGAGGCCGAGTCCGCCACGGCCCCCGGGGGCGGAGGCGCGCCCTCGGCCCGGACGGGCGGGGCGGTGGCGGTCTTCTCCCCCGACCCGGCGCAGCCCGCCGGGCAGGCGCAGCGCCCCGGCGCCCCGGTGGAGCTGTCCACCCAGGTCCAGGCGTGGACGGTGCTGGAGGCCGCCGCCCGCCTGGAGCGCCCGTGGACGGGGGCGGGGGCCGGCGGCTCCGCTGAGCGCTGAACCGGCGTCCCGGGCCGGGGGGAATCGTGGCCGCGCCAGGGGTCATGGGATAGAACAGCAGTATGAACTTCCTCCGCACCCCCGATCCGAACCCCGGTTGGCTCAACGAGGACGACCTGCAGGAAGCACGCCGCCGTCTGCCGATGGTGTACGTGCAGGCGCTGCCGGTCCGGCTCGACCCGCTGGGCTACCTCTCCGAGATCGGGCTGCTGCTGCAGGCCACTCCCGAGGGGGAGATGATGTACACCTTCGTCTCCGGCCGGGTGCTGTACCGGGAGACCATCCGGGCGGCCCTGCTGCGCCACCTCGAGAAGGACCTGGGCACCATGGCCTTTCCGCAGCTGCCGGTGTCCACGACCCCGTTCGCGGTGGCCGAGTTCTTCCCCTCCCCCTCCGAGACCGGGCTGACCGACGACCGCCAGCACGCCGTGGCGCTGAGCTACATCGTGCCCGTGCGCGGTGAGTGCAGCCCCCGCCAGGACGCCCTGCAGCTGTCCTGGATGAGCCCCGAGGAGGCGCTCAGCCCCGAGGTGCAGGCGGAGTTCGCCGGGGGCCGGGGAGACCTCGTGCGCCAGGCCGTCGCGCACGCGGGCTGGGGCCGCTGAGACCCCGCTCCTCCGCGCTCCGGGTGCGCAGGACCACCGCCAGGGCGTAGCTGCGGCCCACGAACAGCTCCGCGAGGAACCGGCCGCCGTGTGCCCACAGCCGCCCGGCGGCGGCTCCTCGTCCGGGTTCGGCGGACGAGCTCGCTCCCGGCGGCCTCCCGGCCCGCTCGGACCCGGCCCCCGCGGTGACGCACAATGGTCGGATGACCGTGCCCGCCGTGCCCTCCCCGTTCCCCGCCGCCCGCGCCGCCTTCGGCTTCGAGGTCGAGCACCGGCTCGCGGAGACGACCCGGACCACCGGATCGCGCCTGGGCGCCGGAGACGGCCCGCTCCTGGGACGCACCGGCACGATCAGCACCCCGCACGGGCAGATCCGGACCCCCGCGTTCGTGCCCGTCGGCACCGCCGCCACGGTCAAGGCGGTGCTGCCGGAGTCCATGGCGGAGCTCGGTGCCCAGGCCCTGCTCGCCAACGCCTACCACCTCTACCTCCAGCCCGGGGCGGAGGTGCTCGACGCGGCGGGCGGGCTGGGCGCGTTCATGAACTGGGACGGGCCCACCTTCACGGACTCCGGGGGGTTCCAGGTCATGTCCCTGGGCTCGGGCTTCAAGAAGGTCATCGACATGTCCACGGTCGCGTCCGCGGCGGCGGGCGACGACGACGTCGCGACCGGCAAGGAGCGCATGGCCCGCGTCGACGACGACGGGGTCACGTTCACCTCCCACATCAACGGCGACGTGCACCGCTTCACCCCGGAGATCTCGATGCAGGTCCAGCACCGGCTGGGGGCGGACATCATGTTCGCGTTCGACGAGCTGACCACGCTGCACAACTCCCGGAGCTACCAGGAGACGTCCCTCGAACGGACCCGGCGGTGGGCCCGGCGCTGCGTGGCCGAGCACGCCCGGCTCACGGAGGAGCGCGCCGACCGGCCGTACCAGGCGCTGTTCGGGGTGATCCAGGGCGCCCAGTACGAGGACCTGCGCCGGAAGGCCTGCCGGGACCTCGGGGCGATGGACTTCGACGGCTTCGGGATCGGCGGGGCGCTGGAGAAGGAGAACCTCGGCACGATCGTGCGCTGGTGCAGCGAGGAGCTGCCCGAGGACCGGCCGCGGCACCTGCTGGGGATCTCCGAGCCGGACGACATCTTCACCGCCCTGGAGAACGGCGTGGACACCTTCGACTGCGTCTCGCCCACCCGGGTGGCCCGCACGGGGGCCGTGTACGGCCCGGACGGCCGCTTCACCGTGAGCAACGCCCGCTTCCGCACGGACTTCTCCCCCGTCCAGGACGGCTGCGACTGCTACACGTGCACGCACTACACCCGGGCGTACCTGCACCACCTGTTCAAGGCCAAGGAGCGGCTCTCCGCGACGCTCACCTCGATCCACAACGAGCGGTTCGTCGTGCGCATGGTCGACGGCGCGCGGCAGGCGATGGCCGACGGCACCTACGTGGAGTACCGGGACGAGGTCCTGGGCCGGTACTACAAGCACCGCGGCTGAACGCCCCGCTCCCGGACGGCCCCCACGGGGCGCCGCGGCCGGGCCTGCCGCCGCGCCCCCGGCCGCGCCGGTCGATCAGCGCATGGTGTCTAGCTCGTCGTCGCGGCGCCGTCCTCGTGGATCACGAGCACCGGGCAGGAGGCGTGGGAGACGCACGCGGCGCTGACCGAGCCCAGCAGCAGGCCCCGGAACCCGCCGTGGCCCCGCCGCCCCACCACGAGCATCGCGGCGTCCTCGCTCTCGCGCACCAGCACCTTCGACGGGTGGCCGAACTCCACGGTGGTGGTCAGCCCCTCCGGGACGTCCTCACCGAAGGCCTGCTGGATCGCCTTGTCCACCCGCTTGTGGGTGATCTCGTCGAAGTTGTCGCTGCCGAGGGGCACGTAGCCGGCGTACTCGGGCGGATAGTCCCAGGCGCCGACCACCCGGACGGACGCACCGAGAGCCGGGGCGATCCGGGCCGCCCAGCGCAGCGCCTCCACGGACTGCTCGGATCCGTCGACCCCGACGACGACGGCTGCTGTTCCCTGTTCCATGCCCAATCCTTTGCTCCCGCGACCACGATGGTGCGCCCAGTATCACAGAGGGCAGGCGCGGACGGGCGAAGATGCGCAACCATGACCGTCCCACCGGCCCGGGTCCCGGCGCGGGGCTCAGTCCGCGCGCGCGGTCTCCTCGGTGCGCTCCTCGACGCTCTCCCCGGCGCTCTCCTCGCTGCGCCCGGGCAGCACCAGGACCGGGCACCGGGCGTGCGCCACGCAGGCCGAGCTGACCGAGCCCATCAGCAGACCCCGGAAGCCGCCGTGCCCCCTGCGGCCCACCACGAGCACCGCGGCGTCCTCGCTGTGGCGGATCAGGACCTTGGGCGGGTGGCCGAACTCCACGACCGTGCTCAGCCCGGCCGGCCGGTTCGTCCCGAAGGCCTTCTGCAGCGCTTCGTCCACGTGCTTCCGGGCGAGCTCGTCGAAGTGGTCGTCCTTGAAGTGGACGAAACCGACGTACTCGGGGGGATTCTCCCAGGCCCCCACCGCCCGGATCCGTGCCCCGTACACCGGCGCGAGACGCGCCGCCCAGCGCAGCGCCTCCACGGACTGCTCGGACCCGTCGACGCCCACCACGATCACGGCGTCCGGTTCGTCGGCCATGCTGCCCCCTCCGCTGCTGCGCCGGCCGCCCTGCCGTGCCGGCGGTGCTGGACCTCCAGTATCCCAGACCCGGGCGGCCGTGGTCAGAGATGCGAGAGGATGACGGAGCTGCGCGTGTGGTTGATGCCCTTCCACTCCCGGATCCGGACCATGACGTCCTCCAGGTGCGAGGTGTTCTGCGCCCGGATGAGGAAGATGCCGTCGGCCTCCCCCGTCACCGTGTAGGCGTCCGTCACCTCGGGGATCTCCGCCGCCATGGTCCGCATCATCGACGGGGACAGTCCTCCGTCGCAGTGCAGCTCCACGAAGGCCTCGATGTTCCAGCCCAGGACCGACTGGTCGATCTCCGCGGTGAAGCGCTTGACGGCCCCTGTCTGCTGCAGGGCGTCGACCCGCCGCTTCACCGCCGGGGCGGACAGGCCCACCCGCTTGCCGATGGCGGCATAGCTGCGCCGGCTGTCCTGGATCAGCGACGCAATGATCTGCTGGTCGATATCGTCAAGACGCAATGATGTGCCCCTTCTTTGCGTGCATTCGGACTAGTTGGATCAATATCTGCCAGATAGACTTTAGAAGTCAACTGCGGCGATCGTGTCGCAGATCACTTCGCCCCGCACACAGAAAGGTGGATGCTCCCGTGGCTTTCCTGCTCGTCTTCGGCCTCCCCGCCGTCCTCTTCACCGCGATCGGCCGCGCCGCCGCTCCGTCCCGCTCCGCCTCGCTGGGCGAGACGCTCCGCCACGCCGGCAGCGACCTGGGTCGCGGCCTGCGGGTGTGCGCCATGACCTCCCCGCAGCACCTCCGGAGCGCCTCCGCCACCCGCTGAGCCGCCTCCGCCGGTGACGGCGCGCCCGCGTCGTCACCGGTGTCCCACCCCCTGCACTCCGCCGCGCGGAGCCGTTTCTACCGGTGCGTCAAGTATTTACATCGGGGGACACGTGTTTCTGTTGCCAACGGCCGGTGCAGGGGGTGTAGTTAGTGGATGGAGATTCTTCAGGCGGTACCCATGTCCCCGGTGACGGAGCAGGTCGGCTGGCTGGCCGAAATAGATCGTGCGATCAACGCGGCGTTCGCGCCCGTCACCGAAGTCTTCTCGACCATCGTCTTCTACCCCATCACCATCGGGGAGATCAGCTTCCCCTTCGTGGTCGCGTGGCTCATCGCGGCCGGCGTCATCTTCACCATCTACTTCGGCTTCATCCAGTTCCGCGGCCTCAAGGTCTCCTGGGACGTGGTGCGCGGCAAGTTCTCCTCGAAGGACGACCCCGGTGAGGTCCCCCACTTCCAGGCCCTGACCTCCGCCCTGTCCGGCACCGTGGGACTGGGCAACATCGCGGGCGTCGGCGCGGCGATGGCCCTCGGCGGGCCCGGCGCCACCTTCTGGATGATCTGCGCCGGCCTGCTCGGCATGGCCACGAAGTTCGCCGAGTGCACCCTGGGCGTGAAGTACCGGGAGGTCCACGAGGACGGCACCGTCAGCGGCGGGCCCTTCCGGTACCTGCTGGTCGCCTACGGCAGGTTCGGCAGCGTCGTCGCCAAGATCTTCACCGGCATCTTCGCCGTCGCGATCCTCCTCTTCGGTGCCGCCGGCGGCAACATGTTCCAGGCCAACCAGACCTTCGCCCAGGTGCAGAACGTCACCGGCGGCGCCGACGGCTTCCTCGGCAGCGCCGGCGCGGCCTGATCTTCGGCATCATCCTGGCGGTCCTGGTGGGCCTCGTCATCATCGGCGGCATCAAGTCCATCGGCGCGACCACCAGCCGGCTGGTGCCGGCCATGGCCGCCGTCTACATCACCGCCTGCCTCGTGGTCATCCTCGCCAATCTCCCCAACGTCCCCGCGGCCTTCGGCACGATCATCGACGGCGCCTTCTCCCCCGAGGGCGTGGCCGGCGGCGTCCTGGGCGTCATGATCGTGGGCTTCCAGCGCGCGGCCTTCTCCAACGAGGCAGGCCTGGGCTCGGCCCCGATCGCGCACTCGGCCGTGAAGACCCGCCGCCCGGTGAGCGAGGGCTTCGTGGCGATGTTCGAGCCCTTCGTGGACACCGTGATCATCTGCACCATGACCGCCCTGGCGATCATCATCGCCGGCGCCCCGAGCCTGCAGGCCGGCATCGACCAGGTGCAGGCCGGGGAGGGCGCCCCCGACGGCGTCATCCTCACCTCGGACGCGTTCGCCACGGTGATCCCCTGGTTCCCGGTGGTCCTGGCCATCGCAGTGGTCCTGTTCGCGTTCTCGACGCTGATCACCTGGTTCTACTACGGCCTCAAGGCCTGGGAGTTCCTCTTCGGCCGCAGCCGGCTCAGCGACAACATCTTCCGCGGCATCTACCTGTTCTTCACGATCGCCGGGTGCGTGCTGACCTTCAGCGAGGTCATCGCCTTCGCGGACGCGGCCCTGTTCGTCTGCGGGTTCGTGAACCTGCTGGGCGTCTACATGCTGCTGCCCGTGATCAAGCGGGAGATGAAGGAGTACCTGGCCGACCGCAAGAGCGGCAAGCTCCACCTGCTCGGCGCGGAGCCGAGCGGCTCCACCGCCGCCCGGCCCCAGGTCTGACCCCGTCCCTGCCCCCGCCCGCGCTGCCGCGCGGCTCCACCGAACGACGTCTCCGGCCCTCCTCAGGAGGGCCGGACGACGTCGTTCGCGGCACCCGCCGAGGAATTCAGGCCGGACCACCGGCCCCCGCCTGGTCCGCGGCGTCGTCGGGCTCGGCAGCGCTGCCGGGCCCGGCCGCGGGCTCGGTGCCGCCCGCGACGCCGCCGGGCGGCACCTCGCGGCGGGACCGGCGCCAGGAGAACACGCCGACCACCACCACGAGCGCCCAGGAGGCGGCGACGGCGGCCAGCGCCGGCCACGACGGCCGCGAGGTGAAGGCCCCCAGGGCGGCGAAGCTGATCTGCCCGGGCATCCCGCCGAGCAGGGTCGCCGCCAGGTAGTCCCGCTGCGGGATGCGGACCAGCCCCGACCCGTAGCTGAGTGTCCAGTTGGGCAGGACCGGGCGCAGGACGAGCACCGTGAGGAAGCCCTTGCCGTCGAGCTTGCGCTCCACGGCCCCCATCCGGGGACCCGCGAGGCGGTACAGCGCGTCGCGGCCCAGGAAGCGGGCGAGCCAGTACCCGAGCCAGGCCCCGGTCGTGGTGGCCGCCACGCCCACCACGCTGCCCTGGGCCATCCCGAAGAGGAACCCTCCGGACACGGCCATGATCGTCACCGGCACGGGCGTGGCCGCCACGAGCACGAACACCACCGCGAACACGAGCGGCCCCCAGGCCCCGAAGCCCTCGACGTAGCCGCGGACCTCCTGCACCGTGGGCAGCTCGTGGCTGATGACGTACCACACCGCCGCGGCCAGCAGCAGCAGCAGGACGCCCGCCTTGAGCACGGTCACCCAGACCGGGCGGGAACCGCCCTTCCCCGCCTCCGGGTCCCACGCAGGTTCGGTGCTCACGAGCGCCACTGTACCGACCGCCGTTCCCGGGACCGAGAGCGCCCGGGGACAATGGACGGCATGGACATCACCGACCTGGACCCCGCAGAGGTCCTCTCCGTCTCCCACGACCTGCCCCACCCGCCGGCGGCGGTCTTCGCGGCGTTCACCGACCCGGACCGGCTCGCCGCGTGGTTCGGCCCGGAGGGCTGGAGCGTGCCCCGGGAGTCGGTGCTGCTCGAGGTCCGGCCCGGCGGACGGCAGCACTTCCGCATGGTCAGCGACGCCGACCCCACCCAGATCGCCCCGGTGCACGCCACCTACCTGCGGGTCGAGCAGGACGCGCTGCTCGAGGGCCGCGAGGCGCTGCCCGGCCCGGACGGCCGGCCGCTGGACCAGCACGTGCTGGTGCGCACGGAGTTCCTCGCCACCGGGGACGGGGGCACCCTGCTCGTGCTCACGCAGGGGCCGCTGCCCGCCGTGGTGCACGCGGGCGCGGCGGCCGGGTGGCGCAGCTCGTTCACCAAGCTCGAGGCGCTGCTCGACCGGAGCTGAGCCGCACCGCCGCACCCCTCGCGCCCGGACGGGCCCGCCCCGCCGGCGATCGCCGCACGACTCCTCGCCGCACTTCGTCGCCCGCCCGCACCAGCAGCACACCCCCAGTCGCTCTCCCCGAGCTGCTCAGCACCAACCGCCCGACCCCACCAGCCGCCCGACACAGGAGGACCGCATGACCGAGGACACCGGGATCCGCACCACCGCCCTCACCCGGCGGCAGATCGCCCCCAACCCGGGCCCGATGACCCTGGAGGGCACCAACTCGTGGCTGATCGGGGCACCCGGACAGGAGGACGTCGTCGTCGTGGACCCCGGACCGGCCGACCGCGGGCACCTGGCCGTGCTGGCCGCGGCCGGCCGCACGGTGCTCACGCTCGTCACCCACCGGCACGCGGACCACACGGAGGGCGTGGCGGACTTCCACGCCCTCACCGGAGCACCCGTGCGCGCCTTCCGGCCCGAGTTCTGCCGGGACGCGCCCCCGCTGGCCGACCACGAGACGATCGAGGCCGCCGGGTGCCGGATCCGGGTGCTGCACACGCCCGGGCACACCTCCGACTCCGTGAGCTTCCACCTGCCCGACGACGTCCCGGCCGGCTCGCCGGGGCCCGCCCGGTCCGCCGGGCCGGCCCCGGGCCCGGGGTCGGTGCTCACCGGGGACACAATCCTGGGGCGCGGGACCACGATGCTCGACCACCCGGACGGGAGCCTCGGCGACTACCTGCGCTCCCTGCAGCGCCTGGCAGTGCTGGGCGCCGCCCTCGTGCTGCCCGCGCACGGGGACGTGCGGGAGGACGTCGAGGCGGTGTGCGAGGAGCTGCTCGAGCACCGGATGGAGCGCCTGGCCGAGGTGCGGGAGGCCCTGCGGGACCTCGGCCGCGGCGCCAGCCTCGAGGCGATCACCGAACGCGTCTACGCCGACGTCCCCGCGCACGTGCTGCCGGCCGCCCGGAGCTCGGTGGGGGCGCAGCTGGCCTACCTCGGCTTCTGAGCCGCCGGCGCGGCAGCGCCCGGACCGGCAGCGCCCGGGCCGCCGGCGCTCAGCGAGCGGGCACGGCGTCCCCCGCCGGGGACACGGCCGTCCCGTAGGTCGGCTCGCGCCGCTTGAGCCAGCCGATCGTCGCGTAGGTCAGGGGCATGACGAGGATCTCGACCAGCACCTTGTAGGCGTAGCCGACGACCACGTAGTTCAGGAAGTCCGGGACCGTGCTGATCCCGATGATCGGGGCGGCCACCGCGCAGAAGACGACCGTGTCCACGAGCTCGCCGACCAGGGTCGAGCCGATGAGCCGGGCCCACAGGTGGCGCTCCCGCGTGCGGGCCTTGATCCGCACCATCACGAAGGCGTTGAGCAGCTGCCCCGCGAGGTAGCCCAGGAGGGAGCCCGCCACGATGAGCGGGACGGGTCCCAGGACGGACTCGAGAGCCTCCTGGCCCTCGTAGAACGCGGCCGGGGGCAGGGCGATGACGAGCCAGAACACCACCGAGGAGAACAGGCCGGCCGCGAAGGACGTGACGATGGCCCGCCGGGCGGCGCGGAAGCCGTAGACCTCCGCGACGACGTCGCCCAGCACGTACGCGAGCGGGAACAGGAAGAAGCCCCCGTCGGTGAGGACGGGGCCGAAGGCGACGCCCTTGGTCGCGGCCACGTTGGAGAGCACGAGGACCACGCAGTAGGCCGCCACGATCAGGTCGAAGTACGTGCGCGGCCGGTGGGCGAAGCCGGCGGGAGCAGGGCCTGCGGAGGAGGACACGGCGGGTCACCAATCTGTTGGACCGCGGCGCCGGCCCGGGAGGAGCCGGAGCCGCGCCGCGGTCTGTGCGGTCTGCAGAACGGGTGCGGGCGCCCGCCTGCCACCCGGGAGCCCTCCTCCCGCCGCCGCGGAACCCCGAGCGGGGACGTCGTGGCGGCCGGAGACCGTCCGACAGTCTAGCGTCGGGACCCGGCCGCGCGGTTGGCCGGGGACGCGGCGCGGGGCGCACAATGGCTCCCATGACCGACACCACCACCGCACCCGTCCCCGACGCCGCGAGCCCCGCCCAGCCCCCCGTGGCCCTGACCATCGCCGGATCCGAGGCCACGGGCGGCGCCGGCGCCCAGGCGGATCTCAAGACCTTCCAGGAGCTCGGCGTCTTCGGCTCGCTCGCCCTGACCTGCATCGTCTCCTTCGACCCGAACGCGGACTGGGGCCACCGCCTGTTCCCCGTCCCCCAGGACGTGCTGCGGGAGCAGCTGGAGGCGATCACGGCGGCCCACGCGCTGGACGCCGTGAAGATCGGCATGCTCGGCAGCCCGGAGACCATCGCGACGACGGCCGAGGCGCTGGCCGCCCTGCGGCCGGAGCACCTCGTCCTCGACCCGGTGCTGATCTGCAAGGGCCAGGAGCCCGGGGCCGCCCTGGACACCGACGAGGCGCTCAAGGCGAGGATCCTGCCGCTGGCCACGTTCGTGACCCCCAACCACTTCGAGGCGCTCTCCCTGTCCGGGATGGACGAGATCAGCACCGTCGACCACCTCGAGGAGGCCGCCCGGCGGATCCACGAGACCTCGGGGGCCGTGGTGCTCGCGAAGGGCGGCGTGCGCCTGGCCGGTCCCGACGCCGTGGACGTCTTCTACGACGGGACGACCCTCGAGATCCTGTCCGAGCCCAAGGTCGGCGAGGTCCCCGTGGCCGGCGCCGGCTGCACCCTCGCGGCCGCCGTCGCCGCCGAACTCGCCAAGGGCGCCGCCCCGCTCGAGGCCGCCCGCACCGCCAAGGCCTTCGTCTCCGCCGGCATCCGGCAGCGTCTGAGCTCGCGCGCGCCCTTCGACTCCCTCTGGCAGGGCGGTTCGGCCGCCGAGCAGTGACCCCGGCCGCCTGAGCGCCTCCCCCCGCACCCGGCCGTGGCCGGCGACGACCTCCGTCGCCGGCCACGGCCGCGCATCGCCCCGCAGGCCGCGAGCCGCGGGTTCGGAGATGATCGTCCGTCGGGTCCGGTCCGGCGGTTTCCTGGACGTTTCCCCAGACGTTCGTGCGGAGGGAACCGAAACGGAGCGAACGGTGGTGTCATAGTCAGACATACCGTCACCAAGGATCATTGAAGTGTGCATACTTTGATGACATGCAGAGATAAGGTGTCATCATGCCTCGTATTTCAGCGGCCACCAATGCCGCGCAGCGCGAGAACACCAAGCGAGCGATCCTCGACTCCTTCGGCCAGCTGCTCTACCAGCAGGGCCTGACCGGGCTGACGATGACCCACGTGGCCAAGAACGCCGGGGTGGGCCGCACCGCCGTCTACAACTACTTCGCCGACATGGGCGAGCTGCTCGTGGCCTACGCCCTGGACGAGACCGAGCGCTTCATGACCGACCTCCGCCGGGACCTGGAGGGTGTCGCCAACCCGGTCGACCGGCTCGCCGTCTACATCCGGGCACAGATCGAGGATCTCGCCCGCCGGCACCTGCCCCCGGGTCCGACCATGCGCACGGTCCTGTCCCCCGAGGACTACCAGAAGCTGGGCGAGCACGTGGGCGAGCTTCAGGGGCTGCTGGCCGCGATCCTGCGGGACGCGATCGACCAGGCCTACCTGCCCGAGGGCGACATCCCGGAGCTCGCCTCGCTCGTCCACGGCTCGCTGACCACCGCCGCGGACCGTGGCCAGAACTCCGACCAGGACCGCGCGGCGCGGGAGCGGCACATCCGTTCGACGGTCCGCTTCATCCAGCAGGGCCTGGGCGCGCAGTTCGACGCCGACGGCCGCCCCGTGCGGCTGGCTCCCGAGAGGCCGCCGCTCAGCGCGGCGTCCTGACCTCCTGCGCCCTGCGCACCGCCCGCGGTCCGGTCGCGGGCCCGAGCTCCAGCACGCGGGCGTGCAGCACGGTGCGGTGGTGCAGGGCGGTGCGCAGCGCCCGATGCAGCCCGTCCTCGAGGTAGAGCAGCCCGTCCCAGCGGACCACGTGCGGGAAGAGATCGCCGTAGAACGTGGAGTCCGCGTCGAGCAGCGTCGCCAGGTCCAGGGTCGTCTTCGTGGTGATCAACTGGTCCAGGCGCACCTGACGAGGGGCGATGCCGGACCAGTCCGAGGGCGAGACGAGGCCGTGATCCGGGTACGGGCGCGAGTCGCCCACGGCCTTGAAGATCATGCGTTCATCCTAGGGGCGCTCCCGGGCCGGCACCGGTCAGCAGGGCGCAGGAGAGCGGAGCGGAACGACGGCAGCGTCACGGGAACCCCCGGGAGAACAGGGGTGGGACGTGAATCACCGAGGGGCATCTGCTGGTGCCGCGGGACAGCCCCTCCCGCCACTCCCGCACAGCACTGCCTCTGCTGAGTCCGGGTGGAACGACGTAGAATGACGAGCGCCTGTCCCGCGCCCGCATCCCCTCGGAAAGTTCGCCTCATGCCCGTTCGGTCCCTGGCTTTGGCCGCCCTGATCCTGCTCGCCCCCACCCCCGCCGTGGCCGCGCCCGATGCCGTGCAGGCTCCCGCGCCGGCCGTCGGATCGCCCACCGGCGCACCGGCCGAGGACGGCTCCCCCGACGCCCCGGCGGAGACGGTCGAGCCGGCCGAGCCGACCCCGCCCGCCCCGGCGGAGACCCCGGCCACCGACCCCGCGGTGGGCGCTCCGTCGGACTCCGGGGCGGCACCGGACCCGGACGAGCAGCCTGTTCCGGAGCGGTCCGAGGCGCCCGGCGCCGACCCGGCCGCGGGCTCCGTACCCTCGGGGGCGGCATCCGCCCGGGCCGCGGACCGGGCGACCGGCACCGAGGCCGGCACCGAGCACGACGACGGGACGACGCGCCCCGCACCGGCCGCCGCCCTGCCGGAAGTCTCCCGCTCCCCCGGGCCCGCGGCGCCGGGACCCGCGAAGCAGGGCACGGACGCCCGTTCGATCGAGGCCCAGGGTCTGCCCGGAGCGCAGCAGGTGGCCCCCGGCACGGTCACCCGGGTGCCCTGGGCAGTCTCACCCGGGTTCCGGCGCAGGAGGAGGAGACCACCCCCGGGCTCCCGGTGGCGCTGGGCGGTCTGGGAGTCGCGGCCGCCGGCGCCGCGGCCGTGGCCGTCCGCCGCTCGCGGGCCCGCCGCAGGGCCTGAGCGCACGGGACCCGGCAGGGACCGGCCCTCGAGCAGCCGGTCCCTGAGCGCCCAGTCCCTGATCGCCCAGTCCCTGAGCGTGCCGTTCCTAACGCGCCCGGCCCCTGCCGCGCTCGGCGCCCTGGGGGCTCACCCGCGCGGCCGTGGCCTTCCGTGCCGGACATACGAAAGAGCCCCTGACCGGAAAGGTGTCCCGGTCAGGGGCTCTGCAGTGCGGAGGATGGGGGATTTGAACCCCCGAGGGCGTGAACCCAACACGCGTTCCAGGCGTGCGCCATAGGCCGCTAGGCGAATCCTCCAGGCACGCACATCCCGGCGACCTCGCGGTGCCGGAACATGCGGAGTCCAGCATAGCCCAACCCCCGGGCATTGCCGAATCGTCGGCGGCGCCGCCCGGTTTCGACCTGCCCGCGGCATCGGCTAGACTCTGTGGCAGCCCCTCGCGTGGCGTCATCCTGTTGAACTCCCCCAGGGCCGGAAGGCAGCAAGGGTAAACGGGCTCTGGCGGGTGCGCGAGGGGTCTTTTCGTCCCCTCGGGGCGGCCCGGCTCCCCAGCCCCGGGGCCCCGCCCCGCCTGTCGGAATCCGTCGCTAAGGTGGCTCCTGTGACTACCGCCCTGTACCGCCGCTACCGCCCGGAGACCTTCGAGGACGTCATCGGCCAGGAGCACGTGACCGAGCCGCTGATGACGGCGCTGCGCAAGGACAGGGTCAGCCACGCCTACCTCTTCTCCGGGCCCCGCGGATGCGGCAAGACCACCTCCGCGCGCATCCTGGCCCGCTGCCTGAACTGCGCCGAGGGTCCCACGCCCACGCCCTGCGGCCGCTGCGAGAGCTGCCGGGACCTCGCCCGGGACGGGGCCGGCTCGCTCGACGTGATCGAGATGGACGCCGCCAGCCACGGCGGCGTGGACCACGCCCGCGACCTGCGCGAGCGCGCCACGTTCGCGCCCGTGCGGGACCGGTTCAAGATCTTCATCATCGACGAGGCGCACATGGTCACGCGCGAGGCTTCAACGCCCTGCTCAAGATCGTCGAGGAGCCCCCGGAGCACATCAAGTTCATCTTCGCGACCACCGAGCCCAGCAAGGTGCTCACGACCATCCGGTCCCGGACCCACCACTACCCCTTCCGCCTGGTCCCCACCGAGCCGCTGATGCACTACCTCGAGCAGCTGTGCGCCGAGGAGCACGTGGAGGTGGCCCCGGGGGTGCTCTCCCTGGTGGTCCGGGCCGGCGGCGGTTCGGTCCGCGACACCCTCTCCGTGCTGGACCAGCTCATGGCGGGCTCCGACGACCGGGGCATCGGCTACGACCTCGCCGTGGCCCTGCTGGGCTACACCCACGGCGCCCTGCTCGACGACGTGGTCGACGCCTTCGCGTCCGGGGACGCCGCCACGGTGTTCCGCGCGGTGGACCGGGTGATCCAGACCGGTCAGGACCCGCGCCGGTTCGTGGAGGACCTCCTCGAGCGCTTCCGCGACCTCATCATCGTCAACGCGGTCCCGGAGTCGGCGGGCAACATTTTGCACGGGATGCCCCAGGACCAGATCGCGCGGCTGCGCAACCAGGCGTCCCAGCTCGGGGCCTCGGAGCTCTCCCGCGCGGCGGACATCACCAACACCGCCCTCACGGAGATGACGGGGGCCACTTCGCCCCAGCTGCACCTCGAGCTGCTCTGCGCGCGCATCCTGCTGCCCTCCTCGGAGGACACCACCCGTGGCGTGACGGCGCGGGTGGACCGGCTGGAACGGCGGTTGAGCATCGGCCGCGGCACCGTCCCCGCCGCCGGGCACGAGGAGCCCGCGGCCGCCACCTCGCGGCCCTCCGCGGCCGCATAAACCAGTGGGGCAGGAAGAGTCCTTCGCTGGCTCCAAGTTGGGGGCCAAGGACGACGGTGCGGGTGGCACGAC
>NZ_MKJW01000116.1:10453-22248 GCF_001942375.1 Kocuria sp. CNJ-770 | reverse complement strand
CCCCGACCAGTCTCCGGCACGAATGCGGTGCGGACGGAGGGGACACTGAAGTCATGGATTCTGGCATCGATGCGGTGACCGGGCGGGTGCTGGTGGTCGACGACGAGAAGCCCCTGGCCCGGATGATCGCCACCTACCTCACCCGCGCCGGCTATGACGTGGCCACCGCCCACACCGGGCCCGACGCCGTGGAGGCCGCCCGCAGCCGGAGCTTTGATGTGGTGGTGCTGGATCTGGGGTTACCCGGGCTGGACGGGATCGAGGTGTGCCGCAGGATCCGGGGCTTCTCCGAGTGCTACGTGCTGATGCTCACCGCCCGCGGGGACGAAGACGACAAGCTGGCCGGCCTGGCGGCCGGGGCCGATGACTACATCACCAAGCCTTTCAGTGTGCGTGAGCTCGTCGCGAGGGTGGCCGCGGTGCTGCGCCGGCCCCGCACCACCGTGACTGCTGTGGAGCCGGCCCGGGTGTTCGGGGACCTGACCGTCGATCTCACCGCCCATGAGGCGCGGGTGGTCGGTGAGCCGGTGGGGTTGACCCGCACCGAGTTCGACCTGCTGGCCGCCCTGACGGCGCGGCCGCACCAGGCGTTGTCCCGTCGTCAGCTCATCGACACCGTGTGGGACCCGGCCTGGGTGGGCGATGAGCGGCTGGTGGATGTGCACATCGGTCACCTGCGCCGGAAACTCAGTGAGGATCAGAGCGCCTACATCGACACCGTGCGCGGGGTCGGCTATCGGATGGTGAGCCGGTGAGCGGCCGGCGGCACAGCTGGGGGTTGGCCTCCCGGTTCTTCCTGGCCCAGGCCATCGTGGTGGCCGCCAGCATCCTCGCCGCCGTGGCCGTGGCCTCCTTGGCCGGGCCCCCGATCTTCCACGAACACCTGATCATGGCCGGGCACTCGGAGAACTCCCCGGAACTCCTGCACGTGGAGCAGGCCTACCGTGACACCAACCTCATCATCCTGGGGGCGGCCCTGAGCACTGCTGTGGTGTGCGCGGCGGCGGTGACCTGGTTCTTCACCCGCCGCCTCCAGCGGCCCCTGGCCGCACTTACCCAGGCGGCCCAGTCCATGGCCCGCGGGCGCTACGACACCCGGGTCCCGGCCCTGGGTGCCGGCACCGAGGTGGACGCGGTCGCCACCTCGTTCAACACCATGGCCACCCGTCTGCAGCGCACCGAGGACACCCGCCGGCGGATGCTCTCGGACCTGGCCCACGAGATGCGCACTCCGATCTCGGTGCTCTCCGTCTACTGCGAGGCTCTCCAAGACGGGGTGACGCACTGGGACGAGGCCACCGGGGAGCTCATGACCGACCAGCTGGGACGCCTCACGCGCCTGGTCGAGGACATCCACGACGTCTCCCGGGCCGAGGAGGGCCGGATCGAGCTGGAGCGCACCGCACAACCCGTCGACGAGCTGCTGCGCACCGCCGTCGAGGCCCACCGGGAGGCCTACGCCGCCAAGGGCGTGCATCTGGTGCTCGAGGCGCAGGATGCCGCCGGGGTCGTGGAGGTGGACCGGCAGCGGATGGGTCAGGTGCTGGGCAACCTGCTCACCAACGCCCTGCGCCACACACCGCCCGGTGGCACGGTGACCGTGCGCGCCGCCGTCCACGGCCCCGGCCGTCTCGGCCTGGTCGTGGCCGACACCGGCGACGGGATCGCCGCCAAGAACCTGCCCCAGGTGTTCGAGCGCTTCTGGCGCGGGGACACCGCCCGGGACCGCGACCACGGCGGCTCCGGGATCGGCCTGACCATCTCCCGGGCCCTGGTCGAGGCCCACGGCGGAACGCTGAACGTCAGCTCCTCCGGTCCCGGAGCTGGGACGGTCTTCACCGTGGAGCTACCCCGCCCCACCCGGCACCGCCCCCGTGAAACCACGGTCGCCGCATGACCCCACGCTTGCAACATACCCCTGGGGGGTATATACCTGGGGGTGGTGAGGACGTATCCGGTCCTACCGCCCGAATCGATCGAAGGAGCTTCACATGAGCCACGAGACCCGCTCCCCGTTGCCGATGGCCTCCACCGGCTGCGCCTGCTGCGCACCCGCCCCCGCCGCCGATCACGCGGCTCCTGCTGCTGGGACGGCTTCCGCTACCGGCACGACGTCGACCTACCAGGTTCAGGGCATGACCTGTGGCCACTGCGCCACCAGCGTCACCGAGGAGCTCACCGCCCTGAAGGGTGTGAGCGAGGTGCACGTGGACCTGGTGGCCGGTGGGGCCTCCACCGTCACGGTCACCGCCGAACACCCGCTGAGCACGGAGGCGGTCCGCACCGCAGTGGAAGAAGCCGGTTACACCCTCGTCACCGCCTGACGAGACCGACCACCGCCCTGGCCCGCCAGGGACCTGCGCGAAAAGGAACGCCATGAGCACCCCGCAGCACCACGACCGCCCCACCGCCCCGGGCCAGGCGCACACCGGCCACGACACGGACCACCCCGCCGATCACCACGACACGGACCACCCCGCCGATCACCACGGCGCGGCCCACCGCGGCCGGCACGCCGATGCCGACACCCACGGGCAGGCCATGCCGCACGCCCACGCCCACTCGGCGGTGGACGAGGACCACCAGGTCCACACCCACGGCGAGCACGCCGGGCACTCCACGGCGATGTTCAAGAACAAGTTCTGGCTCTCGCTGGTACTGGCGATCCCCGTAGTGGTCTTCTCCCCGATGGTCGGGCACCTGCTGGGTTACCACGTCCCCGAGTTCCCGGGCTCTACCTGGATCCCTCCGGTGCTGGGCACCGTCATCTACCTTTACGGTGGTGCCCCGTTCCTGCGCGGCGGGCTCACCGAGCTGAAGTCGAAGCAGCCGGGGATGATGCTGCTGATCGCCATGGCCATCACCGTCGCCTTCGTCGCCTCCTGGGTCACCACCCTGGGGATCGGCGGGTTCGACCTCGACTTCTGGTGGGAGCTGGCCCTGCTGGTGGTCATCATGCTGCTGGGCCACTGGATGGAGATGCGCGCCCTCGGGGCGGCGTCCTCCGCCCTGGACGCCCTGGCCGCGCTGCTGCCCGACGAGGCCGAGAAGGTCGTCGACGGCGACACAGTCACGGTGCCCGTCGCCGAGCTGGCCGTGGGCGACGTCGTGCTCATCCGTCCCGGGGCCCGGGTCCCGGCCGACGGGGAGATCGTCGACGGGACGGCCGAGTTCGACGAGTCCATGATCACCGGCGAATCCCAGGCCGTCGCCCGCACCGTGGGCGAGACGGTGGTCGCCGGGACCGTGGCCACCGACACCACCGTGCGCGTGCGGGTGGAAGCCGTCGGCGCCGACACCGCCCTGGCCGGGATCCAGCGGATGGTCGCGGCCGCCCAGGAGTCCTCCTCCCGGGCCCAGGCCCTGGCCGACCGTGCCGCCGCGCTGCTGTTCTGGTTCGCCCTGGCCGCCGGCATCCTCACCGCCATCGCCTGGACGGTCCTGGGCAGCCCCGACGACGCGGTGATCCGCACCGTGACCGTGCTGGTCATCGCCTGCCCCCACGCCCTGGGCCTGGCGATCCCGCTGGTCATCGCGATCTCCACCGAGCGCGCGGCGAAGGCCGGGGTGCTGATCAAGGACCGGCTGGCCCTGGAGCGGATGCGCACCATCGACGTGGTGCTCTTCGACAAGACCGGGACCCTGACCGAAGGGGCGCATGCCGTCACCGGCACGGCCCCTGTCCCCGGGGTCTCCGAGGGTGAGCTGCTGGCCTGGGCGGCGGCGGCCGAGGCCGACAGCGAGCACCCCGTGGCCCGGGCCATCGTGCGCGCCGCCGCCGAGCACCCCGAGGCCCCCCGGCTGGGCCTGCAGGGCACCGGTTTCCGCGCGGCCACCGGCCGCGGCGTGAAGGCCACCGTCGACGGGGCCGAGGTCCTGGTGGGCGGGCCGAACATGCTGCGCGAGCTCGACCAGGACACCCCCGAGCCGTTGCGGGCGGGCGTGGACGAGTGGACCAGCCGCGGCGCCGGGGTCCTCCACGTGCTCCGGGACGGAGCGGTCATCGGTGCCCTGGCCCTGGAGGACAAGGTCCGCCCCGAGTCCCGCGCCGCCGTGGCCGCCCTGCAGGACCGGGGGGTGCGCGTGGCGATGATCACCGGCGACGCCCGGCAGGTCGCCGAGGCCGTGGGCGCCGAGCTGGGCATCGACGAGGTCTTCGCCGAGGTCCTCCCGCAGGACAAGGACACCAAGGTCACCGAGCTTCAGTCCCGGGGGATGACCGTGGCGATGGTCGGCGACGGCGTCAACGACGCCCCTGCCCTGGCCCGGGCCGAGGTCGGCATCGCCATCGGCGCCGGCACCGACGTGGCCATGGAGTCGGCCGGGGTGGTCCTGGCCGGCAACGACCCGAGGGCGGTGCTGTCGATGATCGACCTGTCCCGGGCCAGCTACCGGAAGATGATCCAGAACCTGGTCTGGGCCGCCGGCTACAACGTGGTCGCCGTGCCCCTGGCCGCCGGGGTGCTCGCGCCGATCGGGATCGTGCTGTCCCCGGCCGTGGGCGCGGTGCTGATGTCGGCGTCCACGATCGTGGTGGCGCTCAACGCCCAGCTGCTGCGCCGCCTCGACCTCGACCCGGCCCATCTGGCCGCCGTCAGCGCCGAGGACCGCCGTCCCGCCGAGCAGTCCACGACTGCCCCACCCACTGACCCACCGACACAACCGACAAGAAGAGAAGGACACCCCCATGAAGCGAACCACCGCCCTCAGCACCCTCGCCCTGGCCTCCGCCCTGGCCCTGACCGGCTGCGGCACCGGCGCCGACGAGCAGGACACCGGCACGAGCGCGGAGACCGCCGCCCCGGCCACCGCCGCCCCCGAGACCCCCAGCACCACCTCGGCCTCCGAGGAGCCGATCGCCGAAGAGCACAACGACGCGGACGTGATGTTCGCCCAGATGATGGTCCCGCACCACGAGCAGGCCGTGGAGATGAGCGAGACGCTGCTGGCCAAGGAGGAGGTGCCGGCCGAGGTCGCCGATTTCGCCCAGCAGGTGATCGACGCCCAGGGCCCGGAGATCGAGCGCATGAACGCCATGCTCGAGGCCTGGGGCCAGGAGCCCATGATGGAGTCCGGCGGCATGGAGGGCATGGACCACGGCTCCGGGGCGGGGATGAGCGGGATGATGAGCGAGGAGGACATGCAGGCCCTGGAGGACGCCCAGGGCACCGAGGCCTCCCGGCTGTACCTGGAGCAGATGACCGCCCACCACGAGGGCGCGGTCGAGATGGCCCGCGACCAGGTCGAGCAGGGGCAGAACCCGCAGGCCGTGGCCCTGGCCCAGGACGTCATCGAGGCCCAGGAGGCCGAGATCACCGAGATGGAGGGCCTGCTCCAGGGCCTGCCCAGCGGCTCCTGAGACTCCGCAGGTCGTCCGGGGCCGCTACAGGGCGGCCCCGGAACAGCGCCAACTACCACGGAAGGAACCCGTCATGATGTGGGGTGACGGCATGGGGTGGATGTGGCTGTTCTGGCTCCTGCTCATCGGGGGCACGGTGGTGCTGGTCTTCGTGCTGGTGAAGGCGTTCACCAGCGGCTCGGGCGGCGGCACCTGGCAGGGCGGCACCGCGCCGCCGACGACGGGTGCAGGCCCGCGCCGGTCCCGGGAGATCCTCCAGGAGCGCTACGCCCGCGGAGAGATCAACACCGAGGAGTACCGGGAACGCCTACGGACCCTGGAAGAAGGCGACCGGTGAGCCCGCTGAGCCGCCGCCAGCAGCTGTCCCTGGATGCGGCGGAGGAAGACCGGGCCGCATGATGTCCTTCACGATCGACGGGTAAGGGTACGACGCCGAGCGCACCGACCAGCGGGTCCGGGTGGGCACCGTGGAGGTGTGGACCCTGACCAACTCCAGCCCCCTGGACCACCCGGTGCACCTGCACGTGTGACCCCTGCAGGTCGTGGCCGAGGAGGGCCGCGACGTCTCCGCACCGCGGTGGCGGGACGTGGTCAACATCCCGGCCTTCGGGGGGGTCACCGTCCGGGTGGCCTTCGACGACTTCGGCGGCCGCCCCGTCTTCCGCTGCCACACCCTCGACCACGAAGACCTCGGCATGATGGGCACCCTCGAGGTCCGCTGAGCGGCGGTGGGCCCGACCCACCGACCTTGTCCGACAACCCCACCGCCGAGAAACGATCGCACCCCGGCAGGAAGGACGTGCAGCTCCCCATGAACGACAGCACGCAGACGCAGCAGAAGCTCTCCCTGACCGGATCCGTCGCCCTGGGCACGGGGGTGATGATCGGTGCGGGCATCTTCGCCCTCGTGGGGCAGGTCGCGGAGCTGGCCGGGGGCTGGGTGCCCTGGGCGTTCCTCGCCGGGGCCGTGGTCGTGGCGTTCAGCTCCTACTCCTACATCCGCTACTCGGCCACCAACCCGTCCTCCGGCGGGATCGCGATGCTACTCAAGGCCGCCTACGGCCCCGGGGTTCTCGCCGGGTCCTTCTCCCTGTTCATGTACGTGTCGATGATCCTGGCCGAGTCCCTGCTGGGCCGCACCTTCGCCTCCTACCTGCTGCGCCCCTTCGGCCTGCAGGACTCCGCGGTGTGGGTGCCGGTGCTGGCGGTGGTGGCCATCGCGGCCGCCGCCCTGGTCAACCTGGTGGGCAACCGGTGGGTGGAGCGCTCCGCCACGGTGACCGCGGCAATCAAGATCGTCGGGATCGCCGTGCTGGCGGTCGCGGGCATCCTCGCGGCAGGGGTGTCCTCCCTGGGCAGGCTGTTCACCGCCGCCGACCGCACCCCACCGGAGGCGGGCTGGCTGGGCTTCCTGGCCGGGACCACCCTGTGCATCCTGGCGTACAAGGGCTTCACCACGATCACCAACCAGGGCGCGGACCTGCAGCAGCCGCAGCGCAACATCGGCCGCTCCATCATGATCTCCATCGCCCTATGCACCGTGCTCTACCTGCTGATCACCGTCGCGGTCACCGGCAGCCTGACCGTGCCGCAGATCGTGGCGGCCCGGGACTACGCCCTGGCCGAGGCGGCCGAGCCGATGTTCGGCGCCTGGGGTGTGACGCTGACCGTGGTGATCGCCGTCGTCGCGACGCTGTCGGGACTGGTCGCGAGCCTGTTCTCGGTCTCGAAGCTCTACGACATGCTCCGCGACATGGGCCAGGCCCCCGGGCTGCCGGGGCAGGAGGGTCACCAGTCCCTCTACATCACGGCCGGGCTGGCGATGCTGATGGCCGCGTTCTTCGACCTGTCCCAGATCGCCTCCCTCGGCGCCATCCTGTACCTGGCCATGGACATCGCCATCCACCTCGGCATCCTGCGCCACCTCAAGGACGATGTCGGGGCCAAGCCCTGGATCCCCGGGATCGCGATCCTGCTCGACGCCGCGGTGCTCGTGCCGTTCGTGCTGCTGAAGGCCCAGTCGGACCCGTTCACCCTGGTGGTCACCGCCGTGGTGGCCCTGATCATCGTCGTCGCACAGTGGGTCGTCGTCCGCCGGCGCGACGGGGCGAACAGCACCGGGCAGCAGCCCCACACTCACCCCTGAAGCCGGTCGCGCGACCGGCTCACGGTGAGGGGCCCATCGGTGGACGGGCCCCTCACCATGAGCGTGCTCGTTCAGTTCTGGCCGGCCAGCCAGGTGCGGAAGTCCGCGATCTGCGCCTGTTGCGCGGTGATCCCAGCGCTGGAGGCCACCCGCAGCTGAGCATGATCAGCGCGGGACTGCAGCTCGAGGAACTCGACGATCCCGCCGTTGTGGTGCGGGATCATCTTCTGCACGAAAGCGACGTCGAAGTCCTCGCCAGCCTCAACAGCGGCCAGTTCTTCGACCATCATCCGGGTCTCCTCCTCCAGGATCTTCATCTCCTCCTGTGCTTCCTCCGGGGCCTGAGCCTTGGCCTCTTCCGGGGTCAACCCGTACCACTCCTCCAACCAGGTGGTGAACTGGTCGATCTGGTGCTGCTGGCTGGCGATGATGTTCTCCGCGTGGGTGCGGATGTCCGGGCTGGTCCCGCGCTCGAGCTCCAGCTGGGCCATCTCGATCGCGGCCTGGTGGTGGCCAATGATCTCGGCCAGGAAAGTGACCTCCAGCTGCTCGCCCTCCAAACCGGCCAGGGTCTCACCGAATTCGTAGGCGGTCGGGGAGGTGGGATCGGGGCCGAGCATGTCCTCCGGGGCCTGATCCTGGGCGTGGGACGAGACCGGGGTGGTCACCTGTCCGTGGGCGAACACTGGGGCGCTGGCCCCGCCCCACAGGGCCGTGGCGACGACAACGGTGGAGGCGGCGGCCGCCGTGCGACGGCCAGGGAACTGGATGGAACGCATGATGATGTCTCTCTTCCGCAATGAAGGAGCTCGACCCCGAGGTGCCGGCTCGGTCATCAGCCCCGTACCCTGCGCGTGAACAAACCGCGCGGGCAGAGCTGTACTGAACAAGGGGCGGGGGGAAGAGGGAACCCGCATCCGGGCACGCCCGATCAGCCCATCAGGCTCCTCTTTCACCGACGGAGGCCGGTCATCGGCGTCCGTGGGTCAGCGCGAGTCTGGGCTCAGCCCAGGGAGGCGACCAGTGCCGCACAGGCGGCCTCGCAGCGACGGCAGGCCTCAGCACAGATCCGGCAGTGCTCGTGCATGTCCGCGTGCTGCTCGCACTCATCAGCACACGCCTTGCACGCCATCTGGCAGACCCGGATCGCGTCCAAGGTGATGTTCGCGTCGTAGCCGGTGTGCCGGGAGAGCACCCGCCCGGTGGCCTCGCACAGGTCCGCGCAGTCGAGATTGGTGCGGATGCACTTGGTCAGCTCGGCGACCATGTCCTCGGACAGGCAGGCATCGGCACAAGCGGTGCAGGTCTGGGCGCACTCGAAGCAGGCCTCGATACAGGCCGCCAGCTTGCCCTGGTCCACTCCCCCGAGGTCCTTCGGGTAGGTCTCCAGCATCGCGCTCACGTGATGGGTCATGGCTTGCTCCTTCGTCGGTTCGGTCGAGGAGACGAACCGGCCGGAGCCAGCCCGCCATGTCATCGACAGTAAACTGCCGATTCTGTGTGACGCGACCCGAAAGCTTGAAGATTTGATGAAGATCAACGCCTCAAGAATCCGCGATCCCGCCTCACTACCTGGCCTCTACATCGGTGCAGCGGGCTGAATATGGAGATTTCATGAAGAAACCCTGCCCTAAGGCCTCGGAAGGGCACTTCCGAAGCCCTCCCAAACTGTGAGCCACCTTGAAAATCCTCCCCAACAATCTTGGTGCTGGCCCGGCCCGCGCTGAAGACTGCGCATGGTTGCAGAGCCCTGTCGCTGTCGGCTGCGTCCAGCGAAACGCGCGCCACCATGCCATGTGTCCTAGTCAGAGCGCTTTGAAAGACCGGTATGAGCTACGCGACGGGTCCTGCTGCGTGACGGTTTCACTTCCTCGGGGCGTATTTTTCCGAGGCCGGAATCACAGCTTCCCGCTCCCGACCGAGGAGAGAATCCAGGCCGTGACCTAAACGTGACACTTTCGTTATGGATGGGCTACTGTCCACTGCGTGCCGATGACTGATCCGGTCGGCGCCCTCGTGCACATCGCCGAATTCTGCCGGTGCTCGAGGTTCCTGAAGAGATATCGCTTGGCAGAAGCGGGGGAACCATTTTCGGTCCCGGTGATCCGGGGCCTTGGGGTTAAGCCGGCAGAGCGCGTGCGCTCTGCCGGCCGGGTGTCTCCCACCCGCATCCGACAGCTCACCTCGTAGGCAAAGGGAGGAACTCACCCATGACTGTTTTCAAGCGCCACGCTGCCCGCCACCGTGCCGAGACCACCTCTCACGCCGTGCGCAACACCACGATCGCTGCCACCGCCGGTGCGGTGCTCATCGGCTCCATCGCCCCGGCCCAGGCCTACGCCGAGGTCCCCGCAGAGACCGCCCCCGCCTACGCGACCCCCGCGTCCGCACTGACGACTTACACCTCGGCGGCCTCCCAGCCCGCGGCCGCCCCGCAGACCGTCTCCACCGCCTCTTCCCAGGCCCCGGCCGCGCCCGAGCAGGCTACATCGGCCGTGGCGGTGTCCACCCAATCGGCGGACATCACCGAAATTACCGGCGCCTCCGGGATCGTGGGCACAGCGATGCAGGGAGCCGGCACCGGTTACGTCTGGGGCGGCACGGACTTCGGCGCCTGGGACTGCTCCGGCTTCACCCAGTGGGTCTACGCCCAGCAGGGCATCGACCTCCCCCGCACTAGCCAGCAGCAGTGGGCGGCCGGCACCCTGACCACCGACCCGCAGCCTGGCGACCTCGTCGTCCAGAACGGCGGGGCCCACATCGGGATCTACCTTGGTGGCGGCAAGATGATCTCCGCGCTGAATCCCACCCAGGGCACCTTCGTGCACAGCGTGAATGCCATGCCGACGGTCGGCTACGTCACCTTCCGCTGAGCCAACCCTCCGTCCGCCACGAATGCCGCTCGTGGCGGGCGGCGGGTGTGCCCCCCCACCTGATCAGCATCCAGGATCGGTCGGTCAGAACCGGAGATGCCTGCACCCATCCACCGCCGGGGAACACCCCGATCTGGCCGCCTGATGGGCCCGCTCTTGAAGGTTCAGTGAAGATCTACCGCCCAGCCCTCCCAGCCCGGCGAAGCCAGCTGCGGCGGGGCTACCGTGGATGGATCGGTCCGCCTCGACCCGAGGCTGAACAGAGCAAACACCACGATGTGCAGGTCCAGTACGGGCTGCTGCGAAAGAGAGATTCGTCATGACGTCGACGTTCAAGCACCTGGCCGCCGGGACGGCCCTGGCGCTGGCCCTCAGCGGTGCCGGGGCGACCGCGGCGGTCGCGTCCCCGACGCACCAGCCTGCCTCCGCCTCCGCACAGACGGGCGCTGAGCGGCACATGAACCACGACCGCCACTTCGCCGTGATGATGGTCCCCCACCACCAAGGTGCCACCGACATGGCCGAGCTGGCCCTGCAGAAGTCCGAGCGTCCCGAAATCCGTGACCTGGCGGAGAAGATCATCGAGGCCCAGACCGAGGAGATCCAGCAACTGGAAGCAGCGGCCCAGCGGCTGGCCGCCGAGAACACCCCGGGACACCACCACCATGGACACGGCCACCACCACGGCCACGGGCACCACGTCCACGGCCATGGCCATGGCGGCCATGGCCAGAGCATGAATGCCGACATGCAGGGCGCCATGATGGGCGAGATGGACGGCATGGACGGCATGGACGGCATGAGCCTCGAAGAGCTGGCGAAACGGTCCGGGGATGAGTTCGACAAGGCCTTCCTCGAAGAGATGATCGCCCACCACCAGATGGCTCTCGAGATGGCCGAGATGGAGCTGCAGATGGGCACCGACCCCGAGTTGCGAGCCATGGCGGAGAAGATGATCGAGGACCAGCAGGCGGAGATCGAGCTCATGCAGGGCTGGTTGGAGGAGTGGTTCGCGGCCTGATCCAGGACCACGAGCTGGGCCGTCATCGACTGGAACGGGCCGACACCGGGATGTCATGGTCCCCGTCGACCCGTTCCAGCCAGTCCAGTCCAGTGCGGTGATCCCCGACGCGGCACCCGATGGGCGCGCACCCTTCGCGCAGTCAGCAGCACCCCGAACGGTCACCGACCAACCGTAGGTTTGGCAGCACCGCGCCTCTTGCCTCAGGACACGGCCCCCCTCCCCCTCGCCTGGGGTCCTGTTCCTCCAGCGCGCGCACCGTCACCGAGATGGCCGAGACCACCGGAGTCCCCTCGCCCGGTGGTGGTGGCCGGATCCCGGCCGTGTTGCGTCTGTCCGGGCTCGTGGAGGGGCGACACGCGATCTTCTCAGTGTCCGATATCCCTCTCATCGGCC
>NZ_MKJW01000116.1:0-10370 GCF_001942375.1 Kocuria sp. CNJ-770 | reverse complement strand
GGGATCGTTAGCCACAGCGACCACCGGTTCACCGGTGAGCCCGGCCACGACGAGTCCACCCCCCTGTTTCGTTTCCGAGGCCTCAGACACGGTCGCCCTGGGACGCTGGGGCTCGCAGCACAGTGTTCATGTCACAGCGATCAGTACCGGGAGGACAGATGACGGATCCGCTCACCGGACGTGTGCTGGTGGTCGACGACGAGGTCGACCTCGCGCAGCTGATCGCGGACTATCTGCGCAAGGCCGGGCTGGAGGTCGTGATGCGCCACGACGGCACGGAGGCGGTGGCCGCGGTACGGAACTTCGCCCCGGACGTGCTGGTGCTCGACCTCGGGCTGCCGGGGATCGACGGGATCGAGGTGTGCCGTCAGGTGCGGACCTTCTCGGACTGCCACGTCCTGATGCTCACCGCCCGGGATGATGAGGTCGACAAGATCGTGGGCCTGTCGATGGGAGCCGACGACTACGTGACCAAGCCGTTCAGCCCGCGCGAACTCGTGGCCCGGGTGCAGGCCATGCTGCGCCGGGTGCGCACCCAGTCCGCACCCGTCCCGGAGCCGGCGGGCCAGGACCAGGGGCTGGTGATCGGGGACCTGGTGGTGGACGGGGACTCCCGCCAGGTGCACCTGGGCGGGGAACCGGTGGCGTTGACGAGGATCGAGTTCGACCTGCTCCTGTGCCTGGCTGCCCGCCCCCAACTGGTGCTCTCGCGCCGGCAGCTGGTGGAGATGGTCTGGGACACGCACTGGACCGGGGACGAGCACCTGGTGGATGTGCACATCGGACGGATCCGCAAGAAGCTCGGCGACGTAGCCACCAGGCCGACATTCATCCACACGATCCGCGGGATCGGCTACCGGATGGGCACCGGGCGATGAGCGCCGCCGTCTCCGACCGGACCCGGGCCTGGTCTTTGTCCTGGAGCCCATTGACGGTGCGATTGATGCTAGCCCAGACCGCAGTGCTGGCCATCGGGCTGATCATCGTGGTGATCACCGCGGTGCTGGTCGGGCCGAACATGTTCTATCACGAGCTCATCGAGGCCGGCCACGCCGATGAGGCCACCGGACTGGTGCACCTGGAGGACGCCTTCCGCTCGGTGAGCCTCACCGCCCTGACCATCGGGGGGCTCCCGGCGCTCTACATCGCCGGGATGCTCACCTTCTACCTCTACCGCACGATCGGGCGGTCCCTGGTCTCCTTCAGCACCGCCGCCCAGGAGGTGGCTGCCGGCAACTACGACGTGCGTGTCACCTCCACCAGCCTGGGCGCGGAGTTCGACTCCCTGGCTGGGTCTTTCAACGACATGGCGGCCAGGCTCGACGCCGTGGACACCACCCGGCGCCAGATGCTGGCCGATCTGGCTCATGAGATGCGCACCCCCCTGGCCAGTCTCAAAGGACATCTAGAGGGCATCGAGGACGGAGTGGTCGAGTGGGATGCACGAACCACGGGCATCTTGTACGCCCAGATCGCCCGGCTGGAGCGACTGGCCCGCGACATCCGCCAGCTCACCGCCGCCGAGGAAGGCATGACCCATCTGCAGCTGACCCTCCAGGACCCGGGCCGGCTGGCAGCCCAGGCGGCCGCGGCCGTCCAACAGGACGCCGCCGCTCAGAACATCTCGGTGACCTCCATCAGCACCGGCATGGAGGTCACACCGGTGCTGGTCGATCAGGAGCGGATGGGACAAGTGTTGGGCAACTTGCTGGAGAACGCCTTACGCCACACCCCATCCGGCGGGGCCGTCACCGTGCGCACCGACCACACCCCGGAGGCGGTCACTGTCACCGTCACCGACACCGGGGAAGGCATCGGCTCCGAGCACCTCCCGCACGTGTTCGAGCGCTTCTACCGCGCCAACACCGGCCGGGAGGCCCACCGCGTGGGCTCAGGCCTGGGACTGGCCATCAGCAAATCCCTGGTCGAGGCCCAAGGCGGGACCCTGGAGGCCACCAGCGGCGGCCCCGGACGCGGGACCAGCTTCCGGATCCACCTGCCCCGCCACACGCCCCCGGACTGACCCCAGCGTCACCAGACCGTTCCGTGACGGCGGCGGGCCGTGCCCGCCGCAGAGAGCACGTCTGCTGCGGCGGGCACGGCCCGTCATGTCGTGGCTACCGGTACAGCCTATCCGTGGCTGTCCTGGGCCGGCCTGCCCAGCACCAGCTGGCGGGTGCCTTTCACGCTGGTGCTGACCACCTTCTCCAGCGGTCCCTGCCCCAGGCTCCGGTGCCAGGCCACCGCGAACAGCGCCGCCACCGCCAGGTGGACCATGAACCACAGGTAGGGCAGCTCGTAGTGGGCCTCGAAGGACAGTGCCACCAAGTGGACGGTGTAGAGGGTCAAGGTCATCACGCCCATCGCCGACAGCGGTAACAACCATGCCCCGATCTTCGGGCCGATCAGCAGGAAGACGCCCAGCACCGCCAGGCTCACCCCAAGGCTGGCCGCGATCGCCAGCGGGGTGTTGGTGTGCGGGGTGGCGATCGCCAACCACCACACAGTCTCCGTGGGCAACGAGTCTGGCCCCCAGACCAGTACATCCTCCAGCTCGTGCTCGCCCATTGAGGAGGCATCCAGCAGCCGCTGGTAACCACCCAAGGCATAGAGCAGGACATAGGAAGTGGTCTGGGCGAAGATCGCCAGCCCCACGCCCACCACCACCAGTCGAGCTTGAACCTCCGTCTTGCGCAGATTCAACCGCCCCAGCCCCAGTCCGACCAGGAGATAGGTCATGTACGGCAGGGCCGGATAGGTCCCGGTCAGCAACAGCTGGGAGGCCGTGGCACCGGGCTGCGTGAGCAGATCCGTGAACGTGGGGTTGTAGGAGACGAATTCGGGCAACGCATTTTGGAGTCCCTGCATCAGCATCGGGGACACCACCCCGAAAAGCACTGCGGAGATGAACAGGGCCTTCGGGCCTGCATGCAGGAACGGAATCGCCAGCAGGAAGAACACCCCGTAGTAGATCAGGATGTTGTAAGCGGGCGGGTCCTCCGACATCAGCGTCCCGATCCACAACCCCACGATCGCGATCAGCACCGCGCGCACCACCAGGCCGATCCGGTCAGCGGTCATCGTCCTACCCTCGTGCGGGTGCCGCCCCCCGGAGGTCAGTGCCAGCCCCACCCCTGCCAGCAGGGCGAACAGGGCCGCTGAGTCCCCCGAGAACAGCCGCCACGACCAGCTCGCTTCCCCGGTCTCCTCGTTCCAAGCCGGTAGCAGATGAATGGCCATCAGCCCGATCAGCGCCAGCCCCCTGGCCGCATCGATCCCCACCAACCGGCGGGTGGGCCTTACCACCGCGTCTCCAAGACCCGCCGGCAAATGCCCTCCCATCCTCGATCCAGTACTCATCATTCCCCCTGTTAACGACAAGGTCCCGGTGCATCCGGGACCCTCTGTCCCAGGGTGGACGCCTCACTTGGAGTCCCCGTCGCGGGATTCTCAAGGTTCCATGAAGACTCCAAGGTCCATGGGCGACGCAGGCGCTTCTCCGTGCGACCGAAGCACGAAACGAGGAAAGGGAGACCCAGCGCAGGACCCGCGAGGTGGCCCGGGGTCCGTCGGACCCTGTGATCCGAGCCAGATCACCCCTTCACGTTAAAGACGGGCGCCCCAGCCCTGGGGAGGAATACTGGGGCACCCGAATGTCCGTGCACGAACGGATGAGAACGGGGTGTTCTCACTGGCAAACTATGCCCTCATCGACCCAGAAAAACAGGACGTAGAGCACCCAGCAGAGCAAGCTTCAGGGAATCTTCATGTCGTCTTGAGGGAAGCTCCACAATCCACTTCACATCCCGCCGTCACCTTTGAACTGCCATAGGCCCCGCGTCGACGTGTGGCCAACGAACGGCCCCTTCAAGTGCCGAAAGGGGACTGCCGCACCGATAAGTGCACCTATCGGTGCGGCAGTCCCCCTCGTCGGCTTTGTGACTCGAACGCGCCCGGCGAGATACATGGAGTGGGTCACCCGTTGCGAGCAGCGCCTGTAGCGCGGTAGCTGTGCGGGGCGCCTGCCGGGGCGGCACCGGTGATGTGCTCGGCGTGCGAGAGCGCCTCGGCCAGCAGGCGGTGCACGTGGGTGTCGGTCGCCCAGTAGTACGCGAAAGTGCCCTGCCGCCGGCTCTCCACCAATCCGGCCAGGCGCAGCTTGGCCAGGTGCTGGCTCACCGCCGTGGGCGCGGCGCCGACCAGCTCGGCCAGGGCGTTCACGCTGGACTCGCCCTGGAACAGTGCCCAGAGGATTTTCACCCGCGTCGCATCGGAGAGCATGCGGAAGGTTCCCGCAGCGATCCGGGCATGCTCATCATCGGGGGCAGGGTGGACCAGCTCGTCGTGCACGGCACCATGCTATCTGCGCCTTTGTATCTTCGTATCTACGTAGATACGCTTCCAGTGTGAAACCAGCCCGGCCCACCCCCGCACACGGCGACTCTCCCACCCACTCCCAGGACCATGGCCATGGTCACCATGAGGGTCATGGGCACCACGGCGGTTGGGCCCGGCTCAAGCACGCCCTCATCCCGCACAGCCATGACCACACCGAGGCCATCCAGACCGCTGAGCAGGCCAGTTCCATCGGCATCCGCGCCGCCTGGATCAGCCTGGCCGGGATGGGGGCCACGGCACTGCTGCAGATCGTCATCGTCTGGCTCAGCGGGTCGGTGGCCCTACTCGCTGACACCGTGCACAACCTCGGGCACCTGGCCACGACCATCCCGCTGATCATTGCCTTCCGCCTCGGCCGCCAGGCCCCCACCCGGCGCTACAGCTACGGGTTCCGGCGGGCCGAGGACCTGGTCGGGCTGCTCATCGGGGCCGTGATCGCCCTCTCGGCCGCGCTGATCGTCTGGGAATCACTGCGGGCGCTGACCACCCAGCAGGACATGACCCACCTCGGGTGGGTCCTGGCTGCCGCCCTTGTCGGGGCCGCCGGCAACGAGGTCGTGGCCCGCTATCGCATCCGGGCCGGGCGGCGCATCGGCTCAGCGGCGCTGATCGCCGAGGGCCAGCACGCCCGCACCGACGCCCTGACCTCCCTAGCGGTGGTGCTCGGGGTCATCGGCGCCTGGTTCGGGCTCCCGTGGGTGGATCCGGTGATCGGCCTGGCCATTGCCGCGGTGATCATCGCGGTGCTGGTCGGGTCGATGCGCACGGTCGTGCGCCGGCTCATGGACGGCGTCGAGGACGGGACCTTGGACTTGATCGAGCGCACGGCCGCCGCCGTACCCGGGGTCGCAGCGGTGGGCCGGACACGGGCCCGGTGGAGCGGGCACCGCCTGGAGGCCGAGGTAGCGATCGCCGTGGAGAACACCCTGAGCGTGGAGGCCGGCCACAACCTCGCCCACGCCGTCGAGGAGCACCTGCGCCTACACGTCCCCCATCTGCAGCAGGCCACCATCCACGTCACCCCCGCCCAGACAGCCACCACTTCCCGGACGATCCCGTGACGCATCGGACTCAGATGGTCCTCGCTTGCGGCAGCTCCCGGATCCGCCGGTAGAGGGTCGCCCGCGACATCCCCAGGTCTCGAGCGACCTGGGTGGCCGGCTCCCCGGACTCGATCAGGCGCAGGGCGTTGCGGATCTGGGAGTCGGTGAAAGTCTGACGCCGCCCGCCCAGGTCCTTACCGGCGGCCCTCCGTTTGGCCACCGAGTCGGTGATCCGCTCCCGCTTGATCTCCAACTCCATCTGCGCCAGGGCGGCCATGACGGTGAAGACCATGGAACCCATCGGGGTCGCGGTGTCCACGTCTCCCCCACCGAGGTTCAGCACCCGCAGCCCGGCACCTGTGCCCCGCAGCTCTTCGGCGAAGCTCAGCATGTTCTGAGTCGATCGCCCCAACCGGTCCAGCGTGGTGATGACCAAGGTGTCGCTCTCTTCGAGGGCGGCCACTGCTTTGTCGAACTGTGGGCGTGATGCACGGCCTCCAGACACTCCACTGTCCATGTAGATGTCATCGCGTCGCACGCCGGCATGTAGCAGGTCGGATACCTGACGGTCCGCATCCTGCTGCCGTGTCGATACCCGGGCATACCCGATGAGCTTCCCCACGTCCACCTCATCTGTCTCGTAACTAACGTTGAGTATCGAATTCTAGAGGCATGGATAAAGCACAAGGATGCGAGACAGGCCGAACCGCGGAAACATGCGGGTGCAGTTTTTTGCGACGAGACGTCTTGCATCCCTTGCCTTCAAAGACACATCCGATGAGCTACGCATGACTGCCAGGCAAGTGCGTGCAATGGTTACGATGAAATTCACTGTCGTTGCTATACGCCATAGGAGGAACGATGCCATTCGAAGTGTTCGACAAGAGAATGACTCCGCTGGCCAAGGCGCCGAGCGTGACAATCCAGAAGCGTGGGGTGATCTCGCTGAACAAGGCCGCCCACGACCTTATTGGTAATGCTAAGACGGTGGAGCTGCTCTACGACCGCGATCGTCAGATGATGGCGCTGCGCGCTACCGATGACTCCTCCCCGCACGCCTATGCGGTCCGCAGTGGATCCAAGCGTGGACCCGGGCAGGCGATCGTCTCAGCCACGGCCTTCACCGCGCACTACGGCATCGACACCACGGCCACCAGGCGATGGAAGCCCTTCGTCGAAGACAGCATGCTCTGTGTGGACCTAGCGTCCGAGGGCACCGTGATCACCGGCAACCGCACCAAGACCATGGTTCCGGCGGATTCCGTGGAATCGACAGAGGCACCGACGGACGACGCGCCGCCTGCAGTATCGGCCGACGGCGATCTCAACCATTCCTGACCCACTCCCCCACCCGGATATCGAAAGGGCCGCCACCCATGGCCCAGAAAGTCGAAGTGCATCTGGAGGACGATCTCGATGGCGGCCCCGCCGAGGACACCATCTAGTTCAGCCTGGACGGCAAGGACTACGAGATCGACCTCCTGACTCGTGCCACCTCCGCGCATTCTGGGGACCTTTAGTTCGCTGACCTGGGGCGTTGCTCTTGTCAGCGGGCGGAATTGGTCACTAATGACCTCTCCGTTGGCAGCCTGTGGCGATGACGTCGAGGTTCGTGCGGAAGGTGCGGACGGTCTCGGGAGCGGTCGCGGTGCAGGTGGTCATCAAGGACGGCGGGCGGCTCGTGGAGGTCGACCACGTCGGCTCGGCGCACACCGACGTCGAGCTGGCCCTGCTGCTCGATCCCGCCCGTGAGCGGCTGGCGCCGGGGCAGGGCGTGCTGGAACTGGGGCCGTTGCCGCAGCGGCAGATCAGCACGGCCGACGTCGCCGACTGAACCACCCCGGCCAGCAGCTTGCCGGTGCCGTCCCCCGGGCGGCGCCCGGAGACCGTCGCGGCCGGCGGCCGAGTAGTGGGCACCTCGGCCCAGATCCTGTGGCAGGTGCTGGTCAGCACGTGCCACAGCAGCGCGCTGGACTTGCCGGTGATCACCGACTGCCCGGCCGGCACCGCGCCCGCGTTCAGGTCGAGCTCGCCCTGACCCGGGTGCATCTTCACCCGGGCGGCCTCCAGCAGGGCGGTCAGCTCGGCCTCGGTGTGCGCCGAGCCAGGTGCTCCAGCACCTTGTCTCGGCCACTCAGCCGCTCAGCGATCTGCACCGCCGTCGCTCCCGACGCCGTCCGGACCTTGCGCACGAACACCACGACCCGACACTACCCACCCGATTAGTGTGTCGCCGACCTCTACCGCAAGCCGCTCACCAGCGGCAACACCAGCCAGATCAGCCAGAAGCCCTCAAGTGGCACGAGTCAGGAAGGAGAACGGCTACGAGGTCTCAGACCGCGGCCGCATCCACCAGACCGTCAAGGACGCCTACTACGCCGCCCACCGACCACAGGCCATGTGTGACTGGACGATCGTGGGCGGCAGCCCGAAGCGCCCGCCCACGGCGGCCGCCACCACGAGGCCAGGCACCCAACTGGCACGACGCTTCATTCGGGATCGGATGCAGCATTAATCAGCCACAGCATCCGGACTGACGCCCACGCGCGTGGCGATGCGCGCCAAGTCCTTCCTGAGGGCGTTCCCTACTGTCGGCCAGGCCCAGCCTTGACCTTGAAGCCCCGACTGTTCCCAGCAGGCATCGAGGTACCTAACGAAGGCGTCCACGCGTGCTAGCCGGTCTGGCAATGTGCGGGCGTCGCGGATCCCAACACGAACATCAGAATCCAGGATCGGAGTGTCTACAACCATCGCGTCACAATATGTGAAGAGCGAGGGGAAATGATTTAGGGTGTAGGCCCCAATAGTCGTTATGCGGCATCGTTCAGCTTGCGTGACATCGACGTCAGACAAGGGCGATTCGATCAGTCGAAAGCGAGCATGATAGTTAAGTGCGAACGCCACTGCATCGAGCGAAAATCCCAGCCCCTGCAAGTGGCTATAAACGTCTTCCAGCTGCACGTACCCGGCACTGTCTTTCGCATCCCCCTTGGAAAGGATGTACTCCAGAGACATGGGGAGTAGAAAGTGATTGCGGGCATCGGGACGATCTATCGAAAACATATTGGCGATAGGCGAAGTGTGCGGATCATAATACTCAGCATCCCCGTGAATAAGTGACCGCAGGAACTCATGTATGGGGACGACGTACCGGCCGGGGGTTCGATTTTGGATCTCTATGATCTTTTCGGTATCGACATGTCCACTGCCGATGAACTGCGTCACAAAAGCGAGGGCCCGTCGCATGTTTCCCCCGGCCATATTGTCAATCAAAGCCAATAAGGGAAAATTACGTGCAAAATTATGCTCAAGTACCCGCAGGAAAGACTCAAGGCTTTCGCTCTCTAAGCCAAGCCCCCCACCGGTGGTGCGAACGTCTCCACCTCCAGACAAGACCCGCAGTGCAAACTCGATCCGTTTTTGAAGCATAACATCTGTCCGCGGAGGGGATATTGAAAATACCCGCGGATGATATCCCGATACCGCCCCGTATCGTTGCGACTCGTAGTACGTCTCAGGTCGGAGAGTAACAAACACCGTCGCGTCCCAGGAGGCTGCCAATTCATTGGCTGCGAGAAACACCTTATTTTGATCGTGATGGTCGCGCTGGTCGACATTGTCGAGGAAAATAACCACTTGGCGTCGGCGCGTTCTTGTAATGCGGCTGATGGAGCGCCTTAGATGTTCAGCGCGATTGCCGAGAAGGGCGGCTAAGTGCTCGATTCGTTTAATTCTATAAGTTGGCTCATCAATGCCCTTAAGCTGGCCATAAACTCCCCGATCGAAGCGTTGAAGGTCTTTCCTGTATACATCTTCCACAAACTCGAAGTCATCAATATCAATGTCATAGTCTTCGAGCAACACCGTGCGAATACGGTCGACGGCGTACTCGCTGGGCGAGCTGAAGGTCGCGCCGCGACCGTAATCCACCATAATGGCTATGGCATCCTGGAACACCGCTCTCGCATCGATCCTGACTAAGTGCTGAATAAACGTGCTCTTGCCCGAACCGACGCCGCCGAGCAATACGATTGGCCGATGTGAAGCGGCCGCTGCTAGAGCCTCCTCCGACAAAGCCGGATTCACTCCGGTTTTTAAAGCCGCTGGTTCCTCTATAGCGCCAATATCACCTAACAGCGAAGCGTTACGACTTATCAGCAATTCCCGTGATATTTCAGCGTAAGACGATAAAGCCCCGCTACTCGCATAACATTCACGGAGGAAAAGGTCACTGTATCTTTCTTCTTGAGGCATGTCCTCCAACATGATTTCCCCCATGATTTGCAGGTTGGATTGCATGGGGTTTCGACGTTTTATTCCGGGATAGTTGGGGAGCGATGCGGACAGAGGGGCTGGGGGTGCTGCGTTGCCAATATTTAGCTGGGCGAATATTCGTTTTTGCCGAATTCCCGAGTGGGAAAGGCAGTTGTAAAAAGTTATAAAGTTTTCGCGAATCGATGCGAGCGAGGGAAAAATTAGGCCCTTACCAGCCAAAGGTGCGACGCCGTCATTGCGGCTTCCGAGGAAAGCAACCCACTGATGTCCATTCGTAACCACGCATGGCGCAACTCCTCGGAGACTTGCATAGCGGATAACTTGCTGCATCGCTGCGGTAAGCGCCTTGTTGGAGCGGTCCGCCGTCAGCGGCCCGAGAGCGCATACGCCATTAGGTAAATCTAAAGGCAGTACGAAACCGACGCCCTCTCGTTTGGCCTCAACGATGGCCAAGGTGCCCGCCTCGACGAGTTCATAATCGGTGTACCCGTCAGGCAACCGTTGTTCGACTCGAATTTTGTCCGCAGGCCAGTGCAACACGTCCTTGATCACGGAATCGATTAAGTCAAAACGTGTTTGAGCCTCGTTTCTTGTTAGATCGTCCGCGGCAGCGTCGCCTTCCCGTATGGCGAGCCGCTCTAGTTCCGCGAAGCC
>NZ_MKJW01000115.1:0-23307 GCF_001942375.1 Kocuria sp. CNJ-770 | reverse complement strand
CTTCGCCGGACGGTTTGCGAGAACCGCTCACTGATGAAAACCGCCGGGCCCCACACACCGTTTATCGGACAGTCCCGGGGTCAGATTTCAGTCGGCGATAGGGGGTCAATGTTCGTTCGGCGTTGACAGGCCCCACCCAACCAGAACGGATCCACAGTGTGGAACTTGAAGGAGTTGAACACCGTAACAACCCCTAAGGTCCCTACCAGGGTCCCGACAGTCTGTTTCGTGGTGCCCTTCATACTCGCTGCCTTCCGCCGCTAGATATCAGCGTCCAGTCCATCACGGGATGTGCGTTCAGGAGCGCCCCAATTGTGCGGTGCACACTAGGACAGGCCGGCCTTCTCAAGATGCGCGGTGCGGGACTTCAGCACCTTCCGGCTCTCGCGCCGGAGGCAGGTCTACCTCCGGCAATCGCACTGCACACCGACAACCCTGAGTGCATGGCGGGGCGTGTGGAAGTGCCGCGGTACGACCGCTCCTCGTGTTCGCAATCGGAATCGGCATGGGACTATTCACCATGGACTGCTTGAGGGACTTCGGGAGCTGTACCTACTTCACCAATACCGCCAGCGTCACCGAAGTGTTCGTCCCAGTGGTCGGCGCGATCTACGTTCTGCTCTGGGTCGCAATGCTGTGGTGGTACGAGCGCAAGAACGAGACTTGGTACAGAGCTGGCACCCCGCGATGGCTGGTGGCCTACTCAATGCTCACCATCCCAGCCGTTGGGCTACTTTCTATCGTCTTCGCGGCATTGGCGTTCGTGCCCGGCAATTTGTGGTGAACGCAGTAGTGATCACGCCGAAGAGCAACCTCGACTGCACCTCAGCGGGACTCATGGCTCGGGTTGAGCGACGGAAGAGCCCACATTCCTGCCGTTCCACTTCGCAAACAGGCGTGGTTGGCTGAAGACTCAGTCAGGGCGGATACCGGGGGATACGAGCATGCACAGACAGAAGCTCACCGGCTATGCCCTCATCGGATTGATCGCCCTCTGCCTCATCGGCACCGGCGCCCTGTTCCAACTCGGCAGCCCCATCGCCGGCGCTCTCACGGCCGCAGGAGCGGTGGTGCTCTTGGTCATCGGTCAACGTATGCTCACGCGGAGTCGAACGACCGAGGCCACCCAAGGTCCAGAAAAGGCAGCCCTTGTCGTCATGGCCGTGTTTCTGGGCATCGGCGCACTCAGCATCGTCTCCACTGGCGTGTTCCGGATCCTCGAGGGAGCATTCTTCGCCGGGTCAACCTTCCTGATCGGCGGCCCCCTCCTCGCCCTCGCAGGCGCAAAGTTCGTCCGCGACCACTGGCCCCGTGAGAAACCAACCAAGGAAGCCCCACGTTTGGATCCATGACCCGCGGCCAGCATTGTTCCTTGGCGCGCACAGCCGGTAGCCCAGGACTAGGTGCGCGAGGCACTCGTGGTGGGCAGAGCCAGGTGACCAACAGCGGGCAGCCCTCCACTCCCGCGTCCCTGCTCAGGGAACGGCCCGCACGCGGGCGCCCCCGGCTCCCGTCCCTACAGGTGAACCCATACTGCAACGAAGAGTCCTGACCCGCCTTGGGCGCTCGACTTGGCAGCTTCGGGCTTTCCGTCACTTGGCCGGGTCGAGCTCCGTTTCCCGCTCGTGGAGGTAGATGCCCATGGTGAGCATGGTGATGAACTCGAGGGCGAGCACGGCGAAGGTCCACTCCCCCTGGGTGACGCCGAAGAAGACCGCGACAGGGATGACGATGAACAGTTTCATTGCGTCTCTGGTGATCATGGATCGTCCGCGGGCTCGCGGGGTGTCGATGTAGCCGTGCCCGGGATAGAACATCCGCCCCTCCACGTGGTCAGGGTCAGCTTCCTCGCCGGCCATCTGCTCGGCCCAGGCACGCCGCCGACGGGCGTAGCGGAACATACTGATCACCGTGATCACGTACATCAGAGCAATGAGCCCGGTGACGAAGAGGATGATCACCCGCTCGTCCCCGCCGGTGTTCACCCCAGCGCTTCCACCGACGGCCAGAGGCACCAGCCACAGCACCAGCAACACCTTGTCGACCTTGGTCAGCATCGTCCCCCTCCCCCAGTCATGGCCTGCGGTATCGGCATCCTGGCACGAGGGCACACCACCTGTCTGACCCCTCATCCGGGGCGTGGGTCGGCTCGAGCGTGGGAGGGCAGGAAACCCTAGACAGTTGATGCCCGTTTAGCCCGCGCGATGAAAAGCCCGCTCAGGTGCGTCAACCGCATCACGATGTCCACAGGCACCGACGGCCTCAGATACTCGTCGCCTGCGGCAGCTCCCCGATCCGACGGTAGAGGGTCGCCCGGGACATCCCAAGGTCCCGCGCCACCTGGGTGGCCGGCTCCCCACCATCGATCAGCCGCACGGCGTTGCGGATTTGGGAGTCCGTGAAGGTTTGGCGCCGCCCGCCTAGGTCCTTGCCGGCGGCCCTTCGCTTGGCCACCGAGTCGGTGATCCGTTCCCGCTTGATCTCCAGCTCCATCTGCGCCAGCGCTGCCATCACGGTGAACACCATCGATCCCATCGGGGTGGCCGTGTCCACGTCTCCCCCACCAAGATTCAGCACCCGCAGTCCAGCCCCTCTGCCCCGTAGCGCCTCGGCGAAGGCCAGCATGTTCTGCGTCGACCGCCCCAACCGATCCAGCGTAGTAATGACCAGCGTGTCGCCCTCCTCGAGAGCGGCCACCGCTTTGTCGAAGGCGGGACGATATGCACGGCTTCCAGACACTCCAGTGTCGACATAGATGTCATCACGTCGCACACCAGCGTTCAGCAGACCAGACACTTGACGGTCTGCGTCCTGCTGACGCGTCGACACTCGCGCATACCCGATCAGCTTCCCCATGCCCACCTCATCTGTCTCGCAACCCACGTTGAGTATCCGATTCTAGCGGCATGGAAAAAGCACAAGGATGCGAGACACCCCGAACCGCGGAAACATGCGGGCGAAAATTTCTCTGACGAGACGTCTCGCATCCCTTGTCCTACGAGTCACCGTTCCGTTGAGCCCCATCACCACAGGAGGCCAGCGGCGCGAGGGCCACGGCCGCTCCGGCCCCCTGGGCGGGCGCACGAAGGTCGTGTACCAGTGGCGGAAGTACGAGCTTTCTTCACACCGGAATTCGCCAGTTGAGCGTCCTCTGCCCCCGCCCGGCGGATACGGGATTGCCTGTTTGCCGGTTGATGTGCATGTCAGTGGGAGGTCCGGATCGCGGTCCTGCTCGTCGCATAGCGCAGGCTCTCGACGGCGACGAGGGCGGCGACGACCACGACGATCAGTGCGAGGGCGGCCAGCGGTGCGATGTGGACGGCAACCGGTATGAGCACCAGCAGCAGCGTGGCGGCACCGAGGCGCCACGTCTTCCACTCACCGCCCACACGGCGCCAGAAGGCCGTATTGCCCAGCAGGTACAGCGCCGTTCCGCCGAAGAGGGCAGTGGCACCCAGGGCGCCGAAGCCCTCCGTGTCCTCCACGTGGGCCAGGACGTCCTCCACCCCCAGTGCCGACAGGACGATGCCCGCCACCAGGGGCAGGTGCAGGTAGGTGTAGGCCTCCACTGCGGCGGAGGCGCGGGCCGGCCCTCGCAGTGCGGCGAAGCGGTGCTCGGCGGCGATTGCAGTGACGTCGAAATAGAGCCACCACAGACCCAGGGACAACATGATGCCGGCTGCGGCGCCCAGGAGGATGGGCACGCTGACAGGCTCCTGGGATGCGCCCACGCCGATGGCAACGATGGACTCCCCCAGGGCGAGGATGATGATCAGGCCGAACCGCTCGGTCCAGTGCGCCGCCGAATGCACCCGCCAGTCACCTCGCCGTGAGGTGAGGAAGGTGAGCCCGCAGTCGACGAGCAGCCCTGCCACCCAGAACCAGATCTGGGCGGGGCCGTTGACCACCGCTCCGGTGATGATGAGGATCGATCCGAGCACCATCGCGGCGGTCATCTTGGCCAGCTGGCGCCGCAGGGGCTGGTCGTCTCCGGCGGCGTGGGCGTAGAGGGCCACGTGCAGAATGCGGATGACGACGTAGGACACCGCCAGCACCAGCGGGCCGTCGAGTCCGCCCGCGAAATCCGCGAAGGCCTCCGGGATGGCCAGGGCGGCAATGAAGACGGCCACCATCACGGCGGACAGGCCGAACCGCATGAGCCCTTCGTCCACGTGCGTCTGGTTGGCCAGCCACGAGAAGGACACCCACGACCACCACAACAGCCCGAGGATGATCATGCCCTGCAGCACGCCGTGAAAGGAGTGCTCGTGGGCCATGAACCCGGTCACCTGGGTGAAGGCGAACACGAAGACCAGGTCGAAGAACAGCTCGAAGGTGGTGACACGATGAGACTCGTCCGAGACGCGTGCCACCGGCACGATTCTCCGCAGCATAGGCATGCCTCTGAGACTAGAGCCCTCCGTCCCCCACCTCCCAGCAACGGCACACGGACCGGATGCCTCATGCCAGCGGGCCGACGCCGCCGAGCAGCCCCCAGCGACGTGGTCGCCGGGGAGCACAGCGCTGTCCGAAGGCGAGGGTTGCCGAGCTCACCGATACAAGCGGCGCGACCTCGACCCGTCGCGACGAGCCCGAGGCACCGGTGGTCGGCGCCCCAGCCTGTAAGTCGATGAGACTGCACCTGCGGCGGCGCCACCCGTCCATGTCGACCGCAAGGCACAGCGGTGCGGGCCGCCATGAGGTGGTGACGGCCTGCGCCGCGCCCTCCGAGTCACGACAGGACACGTCCGGATGCGAGAGGTCCCAGAACCAAGGTGCCTTGCACCGCATGGCCCGTACGGCACCCGGACGTCACACCGCTCAACCTGCACACACGATTGCCGACTCAGTGCTTATTTTGAGGAACTAGCATTAAGCTGTTCTCAGGCCGGGAGACCGACGTGGCTCCCGGGCAGACACCGGCGCACGATCCGTCGGCCGCACACAGGAAGTTGGCATGAACACCCCCACCTCCAGGGCCCTTGCAGTCGAGCTGCACCCCCACTCCCCCGCTGGGTGGATGGCCACCTATTACCCCATGGTGGAGACTCCCGCGGGCCGGTGGGCCGAGGTCACCTGGACGCTGCACCAGCGCCTGCTGCCCGACCCCGCCGACGTGCCCGGACCGGCACGGTGGCTGGAGGTGCGCAGCGGCGACCCCACCCACCCCTGCTACGCCCAGCACCGGGCATGGGCGGGGGCACTGGCTGCCGGCTACGCGGCAGCGCTGGCCGCCCACGACGCCGAAGACCTCGAGCAGCCGCTGTCAGCGCAGGACGCGGAGCGCCTCCGGGAAGGCACGATCGTCGTCCCGGCCGGGCAGCTCTCGGAGTGGGTCCTCGACGATCTGCAGGAGGAGACCGCGCCGAGCCACGGGTGATCCCGCGGGCCTCCCGTCGGTCACCTGCGGTAGGACGCCCCGCGGTGGTCGCCGGCCAGCCGCGGGCCGGCCCCGGTCAGGGCCTCGCGCAGCGTCTGCCCGGCGGGAACGCTCCCGGGCTCCGGCAGCAGGCCGCGACGCCGCAGCTCCGGTGAGACCATCGTCGTGAACCGCTCCAGGTCCGCCGGCCGCACGGCCGCCGAGATGTTGAAGCCGTCGACGCCGGCCTCCTCGCGCCAGCGCTCGAGCTCGTCCGCCACGGTGCCGGGAGCCCCGGCGATGACGGGCCCGCGGCCGCCGATGGCCACGAACTCGGCCAGATCCCGCACCGTCCAGGTCCGGTCCGGGGACAGCGAGGTGAACGCCGCGAGCGCGGACTGGTTGGCGTCGGTGGCCACGTACTCGAGCGGCGCGTCGGGGTCCGCGCCGGCCAGGTCGACCCCGGTCCAGCCGCCGAACAGGGACAGCGCCCCGTCGATGTCCACGTACCGGCGGTACCCGGCCAGCCGGGTCCGGGCCTCGTCGTCGGTCTCGGCGACCACCACCGTGGCCATGGCGAAGGTCTTCACGGCGTCCTCGGCCCGCCCGCGCTCGGCCAGTCCGGCCCGGACGCCGTCGGTCCACCGGCGCACGAGCTGCGGGGTGTTCCCGATGAAGAAGATGGCCTCGGCGTGGTCGACGGCGAACTGCTGGCCGCGCTTGGAGGCGCCGGCCTGGAACAGCAGCGGGGTGCCCTGGGGGCCGGGGTGGGTCAGTGCGTGGCCGGGCACGGAGAACCAGGTGCCCTCGTGGCCGACGGGGTGCGCCAGCTCGGGGTCCACGAAGACCCCGGCGTCGGCGTCGGCCTGGACCGCCCCGGGCTCGAAGGACCCCTCGAGCAGCTTGTACATGACCTCCATGTACTCGTCGGCGCGGTCGTAGCGCTCGTCGTGCGGGATCTGCCGGTCCATGCCCAGGTTCCGGGCGGCGGAGTCCTGGTAGGAGGTCACCACGTTCCACGCCACCCGGCCGCGGGTGAAGTGGTCCAGGGTCGCGAAGGTGCGGGCGAGCAGGTAGGGGGCCTCGTAGGTCACCGAGGCGGTCACGCCGAAGCCGAGCCGCTCGGTCACCGCGGCCATCGCCGGCACCGCGACGAGCGGGTCGAGCAGCGGGTACTGCACTCCCCCGCGGGCGGTGGCCTCGGTGCCGCCGCCGTAGACGTCGTAGATGCCGGGGACGTCCGCCAGGAACAGCGAGGCGAAGCCGCCCTCCTCCAGGGTGCGGGCCAGGGACGTCCAGTACTCGAGCGTGTCGAATCGCGCGACGCCGGCCTCCGGGTGGCGCCACAGCCCCGGTGACTGGTGCACGGGCACCATCATGTCGAAGGCGTTCAGGAGCAGGGGGCGGCTCATACGGTGGTCCTCTCGGTGGTGGTCCCGGCGGTGGTCCCGGTGGTGGGCCCGGCATCGGCGGCTCCGTCGGCCCGGACGGATCCGGTCCTGGGGGAGTCGGTCCGGAGGGGGCCGTCGGAAGCTGGGACGGCCCCGGTCGAGCCGGCTCGGGCGGAGCCGGCGTGCAGGTCGGTGAGCTCGGTGCCGCGCTGCTCGCGGGCGGGGTCCTTCGCGGCCAGGGCGGCGACGACGGAGAGCACGGAGAGTCCGGAGAGGTACCCGGCGATCAGCCACGGGGTGTTCCCGCCGGCGGCGAACAGCAGGGCGGCGATCATCGGCATCAGCCCCCCGCCCAGGACCGTGCCGACCTGGTAGCCGAAGCTCACCCCGGAGTACCGCACGTGCACGGGGAACTGCTCGGCGAACCAGGCCGCCTGCGGCCCGTAGATCGCGTCGTGGACGAGGTTGATGCCGAGCACGACCACGAGCGGCAGCAGGGCGAGCGGGCCGGCGTCGAGGAAGGCGAACAGCACCCAGCCGAAGACGCCGATCGCCGCGTAGGCGGTCACCGAGACGACCTTGCGGCCCACCCGGTCGGACAGCCAGCCCCAGAAGGGGGTGGTGAACAGGCCGATGGCGGAGGCGATCATCACCGCGGTCACGCCGGAGGCGCTGTCCCCGCGCACGTCCCGCAGATAGGTCAGCATGTACACCGTCACCAGGTAGTAGACGGCGTTCTGCGCCAGGCGCAGGCCGATCGTGACCAGCAGCGGGCGGCGGTGGTGGAGCAGCAGCTCCCGCAGGGGGGCGGTGGCCACGTTGCCCGAGGCCCGGTGCTCCAGGAACTCCGGGGCGTCGGCCACGCCGAGGCGGATCCACAGGCCGACCGCCACGAGCAGGGCCGAGAGCAGGAAGGGGATGCGCCAGCCGTAGGCGGCGAACTGCTCCGCGCTCATGACGTGCTGCACGACGAAGAACGCCCCGGTGGCCAGCAGCATGCCGGCCGAGGAGCCGATCTGGGTGAAGGAGCCGAAGAACCCGCGGTGCCGGGCCGGGGAGTGCTCCACGCTCAGCAGCGCGGAGCCGCCCCACTCGGCCCCGGCGGACAGGCCCTGGAGGATGCGCAGGACGACGAGCCCGACGACGGCCCACCAGCCGATCACCTCGTAGGTCGGCAGCAGGCCGATCAGGGTGGAGGCCACGCCCATGAGCAGCAGGGAGGCCACCAGCAGGGCCTTGCGGCCGATCCGGTCGCCCAGGTGGCCGGCGACGATCCCGCCCAGGGGCCGGGCGATCACCCCGACGGCGAGGGTGGCGAAGGAGGCGACGATGCCGCCGAGCTCGGTGGCCATGGGGAAGAACTGGACGTTGAAGACCAGGGCGGCGGCGGTGCCGTAGAGGTAGAAGTCGTACCACTCGATGGTGGTGCCGGCGAAGGCCGAGGCCAGGACGCGCTTCTTGCCGTGGACGACGCTCGTGCGTCCCGCGGCGGCCGCGGTCGGGGCCGGGATCGTGGTCGGGGGCGGGGTGGACATGCGTCAGGCTCCTGGGGTTCGGTCGGCGTCGGTCCCGGCACCGGTCCTGGCGTCGCCGATGGCGTTCAGGCCCTCCGGCAGGGTGCCGTTGATGAGGTAGTCGCCGAGGGCGCGGGCGCGGAAGGCGATCGGGTTGTGGGTGGCCACGGTCTGGGCGTTGCGCCAGTGCCGGTCCAGGCCCTTGGCGGTGGACGTGGCGGAGGCGCCCACGGTGAGGAACAGGTCCTGGGCCGCGCCGAGGGCCAGCTCCGGCACGGTGACCTGGGCGTGCTCCACGGCGATCTCGGACCCGTGCAGCGCCGCCGGGAGGGCGCCGGTGAAGTCCGGCCGGTCGGCGCCGGTGGTGACGGCGGCGGCGATCCCGGCGTCCAGGGCGCGGGCGGCGTGCAGCACGGTGGCCTCGGCGGCGAAGGCCTTGGCGGAGATCCGGCCGGTGGCCTCCTGGATCAGCGGGTCCTCGCGGAACGGCAGGCCGAGCCCGGTGTTGAAGGTCCGCCGGCGGCCGGCGATGGTCTCCACGGCGTCCCGCCGGGCGGCGCGGGCGACGCCGGCCAGCACGGCCAGCAGCACGAGCTGGAAGAAGGCGGCCTCGTGGACGGCCTCCGCGCTGCCGGCGGCGCGGTCCAGCACGGCGTCGTCCGGGACGCGCACGCGGTCGAAGACCGCGGTGCCGGTGCCGGTGAGCTTCTGCCCGAAGCCGTCCCAGTCGTCCTCGAGGGTGACCCCCTGGGCGTCCGTGGCGACGACGGCGAAGCGGCGTCCGTCCCGGCCGTCGAGGGCGGCCGAGACGCGGGTGTAGTCGCAGAAGACGGAGCCGGTGGCGTAGAACTTCCGGCCGGTGATCTCCCACCCCTCGGCGGTGCGGCGCAGCACGGTGTTCAGGGTGCCGAGCGCGTTGCCGCCCTTCTCCGTGGAGGCGTTGCCCACGGTGGCCCCGGCCAGCACCCGCGGATACCAGACGTCCTGGAGCTCCCGGGGCAGGAAGCGCAGGGACTCCACGAAGCCGGCGTGGGAGCGGTAGAGGTGGGCGATGTTGGAGTCGGCCTCGGCCAGGTCGACCAGCAGCCGGGTGAAGTCCTCGATGCTGACCCCGGGACCGCCGTGGGCCGCCGGGACGCGCAGGGCGCCGAACCCGGCCCGGTCCAGCCGGCGCACCTCCTCGTAGGGCAGCGCGCGGCGGAGGTCCCGGTCCAGGGAGCCGGCGGCGATCTCCGTGAACAGCGGCCCGAAGCGCTCCTTCAGCCCGGCGTAGTCCACCGGCAGGCCGGCGGGGTCCGTGCCGGCAGGGTCCGTGCCGGCGGGGTCCGTGCCGGCGCCGGGACGGGTGGGAGTCCTCTCGGCCGTGGTGCGGGTCATGCGGTGGTCCTCTCGGTCGCACCGAGGAGGGCCGGCCGTGCGGTCACGCCAGGGGCGGGCCCGGTGGCGGCAGCGCGGGGGCCGACGTCACGGAGCGACTGCAGATCCGGGATCTCCATCGGTTCTGGCCTTAGCACCCTGACCCCTGCGAAGGACGGGTTGCTGCGGCGTCGTCGAGCCAGATCTCTCGGCCGCTCTGAATGGGACGGATGACATCGCACCAGACCGCCGGGGTGCGGAGCCACCCGATGACGGCCGCATGTCGTCGGATGTCATGCTGACGTCACAGACGGTCATGTCCTCCCGGGTGGTGTAGGAATCCGCCGCGGGACCCCGCCCGGCCGGAGAAGGGGAGCGCCGCGCATCCGCTCAGTATCGCGGCCGGTCCGGCTCCACCTGCTCCGCCCAGGCGAGCACCCCGCCCTCGAGGTGGCGGATCCGCTCCTCCCGCCCGGCGTAGAACGGGCGCAGCGCGGCCAGGGCGGTCGCCGAGCGGGCGCCGGCCTTGCAGTGCAGCACGAGGTCCGCGCCGCGCGCCTCCGGCGGCAGGGCGTCCGGCCCCCGGTCCAGCAGCTCCTGGAGCGGCACGGCCACGGCGCCGGGGATCGCCAGGAGCTGCCGTTCCCAGTCCTCCCGCACGTCGACCAGCACGAAGGCCGTCTCTCCGCGCGCCCGCCGCTCCAGCAGCCGGGCCAGCTCGCCCGCCGCGACCGTCTCGGCGGGCTCCGCGCCGCCGGCCGGCGGACGGACGGCCACGGGCTCGGCGACGGCGGTGACCGGGGCGGCGTCCGGGTCCGGGTCCAGGCGCATCTCGCGCCAGGTCATCGCCAGGGCGTCGTGCAGCAGCACCCGCCCGAGCAGGGGCTCGCCGGTGCCGGTGATCAGCTTGACCGCCTCGGTGACCATCACCGCGCCCACGGTGGCGGGGAGCATGCCGAAGACCCCGCCCTCGGCGCAGCTGGGCACCTCCCCGTCCGGCGGCGCCTCGGGGTAGAGGTCCCGGTAGGTGGGCCCGTGGCCGGCCCAGAAGACGCTGACCTGCCCCTCGAAGCGCAGGATGGAGCCCCACACGCAGGGGATCCCGGTCAGGGCGGCGGCGTCGCTGACCACGTAGCGGGTCGCGAAGTTGTCCGCGCCGTCGAGGACGAGGTCGTACTGCCCGAGGATCCGCACGGCGTTGTCCGCCGTGAGCCGGCAGGGATGGGTGCGGACCCGCACGAGCGGGTTGAGGGCGGTCACGGCCTCCGCGGCGGACTCCGCCTTGGGCCGGCCGACGTCGGCGGTGCGGTGCACCACCTGGCGCTGCAGGTTGGAGACCGCCACGACGTCGTCGTCGACGATCCCCAGCGTCCCCACGCCGGCCGCGGCGAGGTACTGCAGGGCCGGGGCGCCCAGTCCGCCCGCGCCGACCACGAGCACCCGGGCGCTGCCGAGCCGGCGCTGGCCGAGCGGGCCGATCCCGGGCAGGGTCAGGTGCCGGGCGTAGCGCTCGAGCTCCGCACGGGTCAGTTCGGGGCCGGGCTCCACGAGCGGGGGCAGCGCGCTCACGGGCGCTCCCCCACGGGCGCCCAGTCCCCGCGCGGGACGTCCGCCGGACCGGCGGACGCACCGGCGGACGGACCGGCGTCGGGCGCGTCCGTGTCGATCCGCCCGGCCATCGGCGAGGACGCCTGGGCGTGCCGGCGGGCCGGGATCCGGCCGGCGCGGGCGGCCAGCCGCCCGGCGGCCACGGCGTGGCGCATCGCGGTGGCCATGGCCACCGGGTCCTGGGCCCGGGTCACGGCGCTGGCCAGCAGCACGGCGTCGCAGCCCAGCTCCATGGCGAGCGCGGCCTCGGAGGCGGTGCCGATGCCGGCGTCGAGGACCACGGGCACCGAGGCACGGGAGGCGATGAGCTCGATGTTGTGCGGGTTGAGGATCCCCAGCCCGGTGCCGATCGGCGCGCCCAGGGGCATCACGGCGGCCGCGCCGAGGTCCTCCAGACGGCGGGCCACGGCCGGGTCGTCGGAGGTGTAGGCGAAGACCCGGAAGCCGCGGGCCACGAGCTGCTCGGTGGCGTCGAGCAGCTCCACCACGTCGGGCAGCAGGGTGTCCTCGTCGGCGATGACCTCCAGCTTGACCCAGTCGGTCTCCAGGGCCTCGCGGCCGAGCTCGGCGGTGAGCAGGGCGTCCCGGGCGGTGTAGCAGCCGGCGGTGTTGGGCAGGATCCGGATGCCGTTGCGCTCGAGCATCGCGAACAGCGAGTCGCCGTGGCCGGGGGCGTAGCGGCGCAGGGCCACGGTGGTCAGCGCGGTGCCGGAGGCGAGCAGGGCCTGCTCCAGGGTGTGCAGCGAGCTGAGCCCGCCGGTGCCCATGATCAGCCGGGAGGACAGCTCGGTGCCGTCGAGCACGATCGGGTCCACGGTGGGCGCGAGGTGGGATGCGGGGTGGGGTGCGGGGCGGGTCATGTCAGCCTCCCTGGACGGCGGTGATGATCTCGACGGCCTGTCCCTCGGCCACGGGGGTGCGGCCCCAGCGGCTGCGCGGGACCACGGCGGCGTCCACCGCCACCGCCACGCCCAGCCGGCGGCCGTCCAGCGGGGCGCCGTCGGGGCCCAGGGGCCGCCCGACGGTCTCGGCCACGAGGTCCACCACGGTGGTGTCCCCGCCGACGACGTGCGGGCGGCCGTTGAGGGTGATGGCGGTCATCGGGTGCTCCTGTTCGGGGTGCGGGACCCGGTCGCGAGGTCCACGGAGGCCGCCTCGACCGGGCGGTCGAAGCGGTGCGGGTCGGTGCTGGCCAGGTGTTCGGCGTCGGGGCCCGGATCCGTGCCGGACCGCCCGAGCACCAGCTCCGCGGCGAGGCGGGCGGCCAGCGGGGCGAGCAGGACGCCGTGGCGGAAGTAGCCGGTGGAGACCACGAGACCGGCCACCGGGTCTTCCCCGGAGCCGCGGACGCGGCCCAGGTACGGGATGTCGTCCGGAGTGCCGGGCCGGGCGCGGGCCATGGCCTCGACCAGCTCGAGGTCGGCGACGCCGGGGACCACGGCCTGGGCGTCGCGCAGCAGCCGGAACACGCCCCCGGCACTGATCCCGTCGAGGTCGTCCTCGCGGGAGGTCGCCCCGATCACCACCGTCCCGTCGTCGCGGGGCACCAGGTAGACGGGCACGCCGTGGACCACACCGCGGACGGTGCGCTCGAGCAGTGCGGGCGCCCCGGCGGGCGGGCGGGCGCGGAGGATGTCCCCGTGCACCGGGCGCAGCGGCGGCCGCCAGGACCCGGGCAGACCCTCCAGGTCGCTGAGACCCGTGCCGGGGGCGAGGACCGTCTCCGCCACCGAGACCATCCCGCCGCCGGCCAGGCGCAGACCCGTCACCGCGCCGTCGGGGCCGTGGCGCAGCCCCGCGGCGCGGTCGTGCACCAGGCGGGCGGGCCCGCCGTCGGCGCCGTCCGTTCCGCGGGGCCCGGACGGTGCGGGGAGCTCGGGGGCGACGAGGGCGGCGAGCAGCCCGGCCACGAGCCGGCGCGGGTCCACCTGGTGGTCGTCGGGAATGCGGTGCACGGCGGACAGCCGCGGGCTCAGGGCCGGCTCCAGGGCCCGGGCCGCGCGCAGCGCAAGCGGCTCCACGGCCAGGCCGTGGCGCCGCTGGAGCTCGCGCAGGTCCGCCAGGGCCTGCCGGTCGGCGGCGTCGACGCCGCACACGAGCGTCTCGGTGGCGCGGTAGCCCACCGAGCCGCCGGCGGCCTCCTCCACGGCGGCCACGAACGCCGGGTAGGCGCCGGCCGAGGCGAGCATCAAAGGATAGAGCGGCTCCTGCTGGTACTGGACCTCGCTCACCGGGGCGAGCATCCCGGCTGCCGCCCGGCTGGCCCCGGCGCCGGGCTCGGGATCCACCACGGCCACCGAGCGGCCGCGGCGGCGCAGCTCCCAGGCCGTGGCCAGGCCGACCACCCCGGCCCCGACCACGGCGACGTCGGCCCGCACGTGCTGGGCGGCGGGCATCGGAACGGGGGGCGCGGATGTCACCGGCATCGTCCTTTCCTACGGCGGCATGACCCGCATCAGGTGTGGCGGTCGGCGCCGGACGCCCTCTCAGCCCCGTGGGGCTCCCGCAGAACCGCTGACCTATCATCAGCGTGTGACCCAGCATACCCAGGACACCGCTGCCCCCGCCGCCTCCGAGCTGCGCATGACGCGCACGGACCGGCTCCTCGCCGCCCGGCTGTACGTGTGCACCGACGCCCGCCGCGCACAGGGCGACCTCGAGGAGTTCCTGCACGCCGTCTGCGCCGGCGGGACGGACATCGTCCAGCTCCGGGACAGGAGCATCGACACCGACGAGGAGATCGCCGCGCTGCGCCTGCTGGGCCGGGTCGCCGCCGAGTACGACACGCTGGTCGCCGTCAACGACCGCGCCGACCTCGCCGCGCTCGTGGGCGCCGACGTCTTCCACGCCGGCCAGCACGACCTCACCCCCGCTCAGGCCCGGCAGCTGTTGGGCCCCGACGTGCTGATCGGACGATCCACCCACGACCTCGGCCAGGCCCGGGCCGCGCTGGCCGACCCTGATGTGGACTACTTCTGCACCGGGCCCGTGTGGGAGACCCTCACCAAGCCGGGCCGGTCCGCCACCGGCCTTGACTTCGTGCGGGAGGTCGCCGCACTGACCGAGGCCCGGCTGGACGCCGACCAGGCGGCCGCGCCCGTGCCCTGGTTCGCCATCGGCGGCATCGACGAGCAGCGCCTCCCCGAGGTGCTGGCCGCCGGGGCGCGCGGCGCCGTGGTGGTCCGGGCGGTCACCGAGGCCCCGGACCCGCGTCTGGCGGCCGGACAGCTGCGCAGCCTGCTCCCCGCCTGACCCCTTCCCCGCCCGGCACCCTCCCTGCTCGGCACGTCTCCTGCCCGGCCCCCCGGGCGGGGACGTCCCGAAGGGCACGACGGCCACAACTCCCCACCGGCTCCCCGCCGCCGCACAGCACCGTCTGAGAGCATGGACCTCACGGACGACGACGGAGGAGTGGCCCATGGACCCCGAGCTCGACCCGCAGGTGCGGCACGCGGTGGAGCATCCCGCGCAGACCGCCCGCGGCCCGGAGGACGTGCAGCTGCGCGTCCGGCTGGCCGGCGAGCCCGCCCAGCGAGCGCTGGGCACCCACTGGGAGGAGGGCGCCCCGGAGGACGCCGCCCCGGGCGAGGACCGGCTCGCGGCGGCCGTGCTGCTGGCCACCCTCTTCGGCGACACGTTCTGGCTCGAGCGGGCGGCCCGGCTGCCCGGTGACGTCCCGGGCTGTCCCTCCGCCCCGCCGAGCGGGCTGCTGGAGTTCACCCGCGTGCCCGGCGCCCGGGCGGCCATGGCCTCGGTGCTGGAGCGGCCCCTGCTCACCGGGCTGCTGGAGTGGGGCACGAACCCGCTGCCCGAGCAGCCCCCGCTGATCGTGGCGCAGGCCGCCCGGGACCTCTCGATCCCCGACGACGGGCGCGTCTACCGGGTGGTGCGCCGCCGCGCCGAGCGCTTCCTGGCCCGTGAGTACGACGGCTCGGAGTCGCTGGAGCGGTTCGTGACCCTGCTGACGGAGGCCGAGAAGGGCCACCGCGAGGACGGGCCGGTGCTCTCCGGCGAGACGCTGCCGCCCGCCGCTCCCCCGGCCGCTCCTCCACCGCCGGCAGCCCCGGCGCCGCGGGCACCCGGGGACGGTCCGGCCGGGCCGCCGCCGTCGAACCCCTCGATCGCGGACGCCCCGCAGGCTCCGCAGTGGGGCGTCAGCCCGTCCACGCCCGCTCCGCCGCCGCCCGGGCAGGTCGGCCGGCCCGGGGCTCCCGGGGAGCCGTTCCCGGGCCAGTCCCAGGGCGGGCCGTTCCCCGGTCCGGCGCGGGCGGCCCCCTGGCGGGGACCGGCGGCCCGGCGGCCGGCGGATGGCCGCCGCGCCCGGCCCACGATCCCGAGGAGGACGACTCCGACAACCTCAAGGCCTGGGGCCTGGTCCTTCTGGCGATCGTGGCGGTGATCGTGGCGCTGATCTTCGTGCTCTGACCGGGACGGCCTCGCGCCCGGCCCCGAGGTGACGGATGCCCCCAAGATACTTGCACGGGAAATATTTTCCGGGGTATCCTTGGGGACATATCAACCTTTGTGGTGCCGATGCCGACGGAGAAGCCCGAGATGCCGATCTTTCCCCAGAACCCCGACCCCCGGAGCCTCACGCCGCGCCCGGCCGACGACCTGCTGTCCGCCGGGACCCGGATGGGCGCCGTGGAGCTGCTCGTGGCCGACCTGGACACGATGCTCGCCTACTACACGGACGCCGTGACCCTCGAGGTCCTCGCCCACGCCGGGGACACGGCCGTGCTGGGTCGTGACGGCCGGACCGTGCTGCGCCTGCGGCAGGTCCGGGAGCTGCCGCCGGCCCGCCGCGGCCAGGCGGGGCTGTTCCACACCGCGGTGCTGTTCGAGGACGAGCCGGCCCTGGCGGCCGCCCTGGCCTCGGTCGCCGCCGTGGCGCCGCGCTCCTTCACCGGCAGCGCCGACCACCTCTACAGCCAGGCGTTCTACTTCGACGACCCCGAGGGCAACGGCGTGGAGCTCTACACCGACCGCCCCCGGGACACCTGGCGGCGGGAGGCCAACGGGCTGCTGACACTGGCGTCCAACCCGCTGGACCCCACCTCGTTCCTGGGCGAGCACCTGCGCGAGCCGGCCGGTGCGCGGCCGGCGGCGCCGCCGGCCACCCTCGGCCACGTGCACCTGCAGGTCGGTGACATCCCACAGGGCCGGCGGTTCTACGTGGACGTGCTGGGCTTCGAGGTGATGAGCGACATCGGCTCGGCCCTGTTCATCGCCGCCGGTGGGTACCACCACCACATCGGGCTCAACACCTGGCACAGCGCCGGGGCGGGCCCGCGGGCGGCCTCCCTGGGCCTGGGGCAGGTCAACATCGACCTACCCACGGCCGAGGACGTCACCGCCCTGCAGGCCCGGCTGACCGACCACCAGGTCCCCACCCGGCACGACGGCGCCGTGCTGCGCTTCGAGGACCCCTGGAACACCCTCATCCAGGTGGGCGTCGCCGCATAGGCCCCACGCGGGACGGGACCCGGACGCGGCGGTGGCGCAGGACGCCAAAGATGCGGCCGGCGTCGCCGAGGGGCTGACCACGGGCGAAGTCGGCCCACAGCCGGCGCACCTGCCGGGCGGCGGCATCGATGTCCTCCCACGCGGCGCCGGCGACCAGTCCGGTGCCGCCCAGGTCGGCTCGTCGCCGAAGAGCAGGGGCAGGTCGACCGTGTGGGCCGCCCCGTACGGGTTGCCCGGGGCCGCCCAGGAGATCACGTAGCGGTGGGCCGTCCCGCCGGCGCGCACGTGCCGGCGGGCGAAGCGGCGGATCGCCCGGGAGTAGACGGACCGGGTCGCCCAGCCGACCACGGCCCGGCGCAGCACCGGCCCCAGCAGCGGCACGCGGGTCCACCGCTGCAGGGCCGGCACCGTGGCCAGGTAGAGCCGCGCCTCCTCGGTGGTGTGGCCGATGAGGACGTCGATGTGCCGGGCCGCCCGGTCCCAGGCCGCGTCGATCTCCTCCTCGGCGGGCAGCGGGTGGTGGCCGTACTGGGTGCCGAAGGGCATCGCCCCCAGCAGCCCGAAGGGCGCCGCGTGCCGCTCCACCTCCGCCTGGGCGGCGACCACGTCGGCGGCGGGCATCCCGGCCGTCACGACCTCCGCCGCAGCGGCCATGGCGGCGTTCATCCGCTCCCGGCCGCGGGCGATGCCCAGCGGCGGGCTCTGGATGACGGCACGGCGGAACAGCGCCTCCGCGCCGGGGACGGCCATGAGGTGGGCCACGGCGTCACCGCCGGCGGACTGGCCGAAGGCGGTCACGTTGTCCGGGTCGCCGCCGAAGGCGGCGATGTTGCGCCGCACCCACCGCAGCGCCTGGAGCTGGTCGAGCAGCCCGAGGTTGGCCGGGCGGGCGTGCCCGGAGCCCAGGTAGCCGAACAGGCCGAGCCGGTAGGTGACCGTCACGACCACCACGCGCTGCTCGGCCACCAGCGGCTTCGGGTCCATGATCGGGGCGTCACCGGCCCCGGTGGTGTAGGAGCCGCCGTGGATCCAGACCAGCACGGGCAGGCCCTCGCCGGCCCGCGCGTCGCGGGGCAGGGTGACCGAGAGCCGCTGGCAGGCCTCGTCCTGCGGCAGGTCGCCGAGCGCGTCCCCCAGCACCGAGGCGAGGAAGGGCGAGCGGACCTGGGGGCAGGCGGGGGCCGGGCCCGTGGCCGGGAACGGCTCGTCCCGGTCCGGGGCGGGGACGGGAGCGGCGAAGCGGTCGGCGGTGGCGTAGGGGATGCCGCCGGCCCGGACCACGGCGCCGTCGGCCCTGGCGTGGACGGGACCGCAGGGCGGGGTGAACGTGAAGGTGGAGGTGGTCATGCGGTCCTTCCTCTGGGGTCCTGTTCCCGTGGCGGGCCGGAACCCGCGGACCGGCCGGGCGGGGCCGGCCCGCGGGCCCGACGGGTCTGGCGGAGTCAGGCGAACGGCTGCGAGGCCCGATCCAGGGCCTCGACCTCCTCGGCGGAGAGCGCCAGGCCGGGGGCGGCCATGAGCGCCGGCACCTGGTCGGGCCGGGAGGCCGAGGCGATGGGGGCGGTCACGCCCTTGGCCAGCAGCCAGGCGAGCGCCACCGTCGTCGGCTCGGCCCCGCGCGCCTCGGCCACGTCCACCAGGGCGTCGACGACGGCGAGGCCCTGGTCGTTCAGGTGCGCCCCCGCGGCGCCGCCGCGGGCCCGGCCCTCGAGGTCGGCGGCCGTGCGGTACTTGCCGGTGAGGAAGCCCGAGGCGAGGCCGAAGTAGGGGAAGACCGCCACCCCGAACTCCCGGGCCAGCGGGGCGAGGTCCTGCTCGTAGGAGCGGCGGCCCACCAGGTTGTACTCGGGCTGGATCGCCACCGGCACGGTGAGGTGCTCGCGCTCGGCGGTCTCGAACCACTCCCGCAGCCGCTGCGGGCTGTAGTTGGACAGTCCCACCGCCCGGACCTTCCCGGAGCGGACGAGCTCGTCGAAGGTGGCCGCCTGCTCGGCGACGGGCACCGACTCGTCGTCCCGGTGGGCGTAGTAGAGGTCGATCCGGTCGGTGCCGAGCCGTCGCAGGGACTCCTCGAGGGCCGCCACCACGTTGTCCCGGCCCAGGCCGGCGCGCTGCGGCAGGGAGCCCACCTTGGTGGCCACCACGACGTCGTCGCGGACGCCGCGGGCGGCCAGCCACTCCCCCAGGACGGTCTCGGACTCCCCGCCGGTGTGCCCCTCGCCCCACACGGAGTAGACGTCCGCCGTGTCGACGAAGTTGCCACCGGCCTCCGTGAAGGCGTCGAGCACCGCGAAGGAGGTGCTCCGGTCGGAGGTCCAGCCGAAGGTGTTGCCACCGAGGTTGAGCGGGAAGACGTCGAGGTCGGTGCGCGGGATGGTGGTCATGCGGAGCTCCGTTCCGTGGTCTGATCTGTCCTGCCGTCCGCCGGGATCCGGCGCGGTGCGTTCTGGGTACAGGCCGGGGCGCGCCCGCCCTATTCCCGGCCGGGCCTGCGCTCCACCAAATTGTTGCAGTTGTGCAAAAGGTGCAGAAGTGCAAAAATACCGATGTGAACGACACCGTCTCCCCCTCCCTGCGCGCCCGCAAGAAGGCCGAGACCTGGTCCGCCATCCACGAGGCGGCCGCCGGCCTCGCGCTCGAGCACGGGGTGGAGGGCGCCACGGTCGAGGCCATCGCCGCCGCGGCCGGCGTCTCCCCGCGCACCTTCTTCAACTACTTCCCGGCCAAGGAGGACGCGGTCCTGGGCATGCGCGCCCCCGCGCTGGACCCGCAGCTGCTGGAGGGCTTCTCCCTCGAGCACGACCTGCTGGGCCAGGTCTCGCGGCTGCTGCTGGCCGTGACCCGCAGCGCCTACGCCGGCCCGGACGCGGAGCGGCGCCGCAGGCTGCTGCAGGACCACCCGGGCCTGGGCCGCCGCCGGCACGAGCTGACCCTCGAGGCCGAGGACCTGGTGCGCCGCACGCTCGCCGAGCTGCTGGCCCGCGACCCGCAGTGGTCGGCCGGGATCGGGGAGCACCCCGTGGACGACGTCGCCCGGATGCTCGTCATCCTCGGGGGCGTGCCGCTGCGCTTCGCCATCACCGCCGAGAGCTACTCCCCCGCCCACGGCCTGCCGGCCGAGGACCACGACTCGGCGCTCACCCTCTTCCACCGCCTCCAGGAGAAGCTCTCATGACCCGCACTCCCGCCCACCGGGCCGAACCGGCCCGCGGCACCCAGCACCTCGGGCTGCTCTTCGTGGGCCTGATGCTCTCGATGCTGCTGGCCGCGCTGAACCAGACCGTGCTCAGCACGGCGCTGCCCACGATCGTCGGCGAGCTCAACGGGTCGACGAGATGCTGTGGGTGATCACCGCCTACATCCTGGCCTCGACGATCATGATGCCGGTCTACGGCAAGCTCGGTGACCTCATGGGCCGCAAGCCCCTGCTGCTCGGCGCGATCCTGGTCTTCATGGCCGGGTCCGTGGTCGGGGCGCTCGCCGGGACCATCGAGGTCCTCATCGCCGCCCGCGCGATCCAGGGCCTGGGCGGCGGCGGGCTGATCATCCTCTCCCAGGCCGCCATCGCCGACGTGGTCCCCGCCCGGGAGCGCGGGAAGTACATGGGCGTCATGGGCGGCGTGTTCGCCGTGTCCTCGGTGGCCGGACCGCTGCTGGGCGGCTGGTTCACCGAGGGTCCGGGCTGGCGCTGGGCCTTCTGGATCAACATCCCGCTCGGCCTGCTCGCCCTGGCCGGCGCCGTGCTCTTCCTCAAGCTGCCCCGGCACGCCGGGCGGCCGCGCCTGGACATCGGCGGGATGGTGCTGCTGGCCGTGGCCACGACCTGCCTGGTCCTGTTCGCCACCTGGGGCGGCGGCAAGTACGCCTGGACCGACCCCGTGATCCTCGGCCTGATCGCCGGCACGCTCGCGGCCGGGGCCGCGTTCGTGGCCGTGGAGCGGCGCACCGCCGAGCCGATCATCCCGATGCACCTGTTCGGCGAGCGCAACTTCGTGCTCACCACCGTGGCCGGGCTGCTCACCGGCGTGGGGATGTTCGGCGCCATCGGCTACCTGCCGACCTACCTGCAGATGGTCTTCGGCGTGGACGCCACCGCCTCCGGGCTGCTGATGGTCCCGATGATGGGCACCCTGCTCGTCACCTCGGTGTTCGCCGGGCGGGCGGTGAGCCGCACGGGGCGCTACAAGTGGCTGCCGGTGGCCGGCAGCGTGGTCGTGGCCGTGGCCATGGGCCTGCTCTCCACGCTGACCCCCGAGCAGGGGGTGTGGCACGTGTGCCTCTACATCGCGGTCCTGGGCCTGGGACTGGGCCTGTCCATGCAGGTGCTGGTGCTCATCGTGCAGAACACCTTCCCGCTGCGGCAGGTCGGCACGGCCACCGCGGCGAACAACTTCTTCCGCCAGATCGGCGCGACCCTCGGCTCCGGCGTGGTCGGCAGCGTCTTCGCGGGCCGGCTGGCCGACCAGCTGACCGAACGCCTCCCGGCCGCCGCGCTGGAGGGCGGCGCCGGCGGGGCCAACTCGCTCACCCCCGCCCTGGTCGCCTCCCTGCCGGACGCGCTGCGGAACCCGATCGTGGCCTCCTACAACGACGCCCTGACCCCCATCTACCTGTGGATCGTGCCCCTGGGCCTGCTGGCGGCCGCCCTGCTGTGCTTCGTCACCGAGAAGCCGCTGGCCACCTCGATCGAGCAGGACGTGGAGCCCGAAGCGCTCGCCGAGGGCAACCTGGTGGTCACCGCCGACCGGCCGTCCGACCGGCGCACGGACTCCGCCGTCCTCGAGACGACGGCTCCGGCACGCTGAACCCCGCCCGTCGACATCGCCGCGGGGGCTCGTCGGGACGGGAATTGCTCCGTAGGCTGAGGATCGCGCCCGGGCTCCCGGGCGCGGGACCGGCCCGGACGCGGCCGGCCGTGGACGAGGACGAGGAGCGCGGCATGAGCGACAGCGACGACACCGTCGGCCAGGACTTCGACGAGGCCGTGAACATGACGGCCAAGCAGCTCTCGGACTGGCTGGAGACCGACGAGTCGCAGTCGGTGGGCCAGGACGACGGCGGCGAGTCGGTGGGGCACCGGTCCGGGCGGCGCATCGTGGAGATCCTGCAGAAGAAGAAGGGGGAGCGCACCGACTCCGACCAGGAGCACATGCGCAAGGTCGTCGGCTACGTCCACCGCCACCTGGCCCAGCGGCCCGACGGGGACGTCACCGAGACCCGGTGGCGCTACTCCCTGATGAACTGGGGCCACGACCCGCTGAAGGACTGAGCGTCGCCGGGCACACCCGGCGACGCATGAGGAGAGGAGCACGCATGAGCCTGACGAAGGGCACGAAGGTCACCTGGAACACCCCTCAGGGCACGACAGAGGGCACCGTGGTCGAGAAGAAGACGGAGGACTTCGAACTGGACGGGCACACGTTCCGGGCGAGCTCGGACGACCCCCGCTACATCGTCGAGTCCGAGAGCTCCGGCGCCCGCGCGGCGCACAAGCCCGACGCCCTGACCGAGGCGTAGGACCGGAGGAGCGGGACAGCCGGCGGGCGGGACGGCCGGGGCCGGATCAGCCGGCCGCGGCGAGCACGCCGACGACCCGGCGGCGGCACCGGGAACCCACCGGCACGGAGGCGGGCACGGGCGCCGGCAGCACGGAGGTGCCGGCGAGTTCCCTCCGGCGGCCGGGCACCGTGGCGGCCGCCGCGGCCACACCGTGGGCGTCCGCCGGCGGTGCCGTGCGGGCAGCACCCACGCCCTCAGGGGATTCGAGGGCGAGCACGGCCGCCAGGTCCTGCTCCGACAGCGACGCCTCGCGGGCGAGCCTGGCCAGGGGCACCCCGTGCCGGACCGCCAGGCGCAGTTCGGCCCGGAGCTCGCCGAGGGCCCGGTCCAGCCGCCGCCGTTCGGCCCGCACCGCCGCGCCGAACGCCCGGAGGACGGCGGCGGGACCGCCCGCACCGTCGAGGTCGAGGGTGCGGAACTGCGCCAGCTGCTGGTCGAGGGACCACTCCGCGGCCTCGACCCGGCCGGCCGCGGCCAGCACTCGCCGGGTGAAGAACGGCCGGAACAGCACGGCGTCGTCGTCGGGCACGATGCGCGCCTCGGCGCCGGAGGCCACCGGTGCCTCTCGCAGGGCGCCGCAGGCGCAGGCGTGCAGCCGGCGCCCGGCGAGGGCGGCCCGAGCCACGGCGGTGTTGAGGCGGTCGTCCACGTCCGCGAAGTCGAGCAGGTGCACCGGCATGGGGTCCCCGCAGTGGACCGGGGCCGCGGGCACGGCACCGTCACGGCTCGGCGCGGGGCCGGGCGGCTCGGCCGCGGGACGGTGCTGCGCGTGCTGGTCCATCGCTCGCCCGTCCTCACGTCGGCTGCGGGATGCTGCGTCCGGTTCCCGGCGGGAAAGGGACGTTCCCCATCCATCGCAGATTCATTAGTTTGTCTAGTTACCAGCTCGGGTACATTCTCGTTCCTCTACACTGTCCGCATGCGCGCACACCGACCCACCTCCTCCGGCTACTGGTACGGCACCGACGACGCCGCCGGGCCCGGACCGGTGCAGGTGCTCGAGGCCCTGCGCGCCTACCGCACCGCCGAGACCGCGATGCGCCGGCGCACCAAG
>NZ_MKJW01000114.1:0-23380 GCF_001942375.1 Kocuria sp. CNJ-770 | reverse complement strand
GCCCCGAGCCGCACGGGCCCGGCCGCACCCCCGGGGCCCGTCGGGTCTGCCTCTGTCCCGCTCTGCCGTCCCGCACACGCGCCTCGCTCTGCCGTCCCGCACAGGCGCCTCGCTCAGCCGTCCCGCACAGGCGCCTCGCTCAGCCGTCCCGCTCAGCCGCCCTGCTCAGCCGCCGCGCGGACGCCGGCGCGGCGGGTCCGGCGGCACCACCCGGGCGGCCCGCACCGCCGCGGCGGGGATCAGCACGTCCCCGCGCCGGGTGCGCACCGTGACCGTCCCGGCGCCCCCGCCGGGGTCCGGATCCACCAGCTCGCCCAGGGCGTCGGTGAGCGGCAGCCCGGAGGCGTCGTCGGCGGGCAGGGCGTAGCGCACGCTCACCCGTGTACCGGAGGGCAGGCCCGCGAGCAACTCCACGGCCGCGGATGACGGAACGGGGGAGGACGTTGAGCCGGATGTCGGGGAGACCATGGCTGTCATCGTAGCCAGGTCACGGTGGCTAGACTGGTCGGAGAATCCCAGCAGAAAGGTGTGAAACGCCGTGACCTATGTCATCGCCCAGCCCTGTGTCGACGTCAAGGACAAGGCCTGCGTCGAGGAGTGCCCCGTCGACTGCATCTACGAGGGGGAGCGCTCGCTCTACATCCACCCCGACGAGTGCGTGGACTGCGGCGCGTGCGAACCGGTCTGCCCCGTCGAGGCCATCTACTACGAGGACGACACCCCCGAGGAGTGGGCCGACTACTACAAGGCCAACGTCGAGTTCTTCGACGACCTCGGCTCCCCGGGCGGGGCCGCCAAACTCGGCAACACCCACACGGACCACCCGATGATCGCGGCCCTGCCCCCGCAGAACCAGGGCGCCCAGTGACCGAGACGGCACGGTCCTTCGGCCTCGCCCTCCCGGACTATCCGTGGGACACGATGGCGCCGTACCGCGCCGTCGCCGCGGAGCACCCGGACGGGGTCGTGGACCTGTCCATCGGCACGCCCGTGGACCCCACCCCGCTGGTGGTCCAGGACGCGCTCGCCGCCGCCGCGGACGCCCACGGCTACCCGACCACCCACGGTACGCCCGCCCTGCGGGAGGCCGTGGTGGCCTGGTACGCCCGCCGCCGCGGCGTGCCCGGCCTGGACCCGGCCGCGGTCATGCCCACGGTCGGCTCCAAGGAGCTCGTCGCGTGGCTGCCGCTGCTGCTCGGCCTGCGCCCGGGGGACGTGCTCGTGCGCCCCACGGTGGCGTACCCCACCTACGACATCGGGGCGCAGCTGGCCGGCGCCGAGGCGGTGGCCGCCGACGACCTCGACGAGCTGGAGGAGGAGGTCCGCGCCCGGGTGCGCCTGGTCTGGCTGAACTCGCCGGCCAACCCGACCGGCATCGTGCGCGACGCCGGGTCGCTGCGCCGCGTCGTCGACCAGGCCCGGGACCTCGGGGCGGTGGTCGTCTCCGACGAGTGCTACGCCGAGCTCGGCTGGGGCGCGTGGGACGTCCAGCAGGGCGGGGCGCCCGTCCCCTCCGTGCTGGACCCGCGGGTCAGCGGAGGGGACACGTCCCTGCTGCTCTCCGCGTACTCGCTGTCGAAGCAGTCCAACGCCGCCGGCTACCGTGCCGCGTTCCTGGCCGGCGACGCCCGGCTGATGGCCAACCTGGTGAACTCGCGCAAGCACGCCGGGATGATCGTCCCGGCCCCCGTCCAGGAGGCCATGCGGGTCGCCCTCGGCGACGACGCCCACGTGCACGCGCAGAAGGCGCTCTACCGGGCCAGGCGGGACCGCCTGGTGCCCGCCGTGGAGGCGTTCGGGCTGCGCGTGGAGCACTCCGAGGCCGGGCTCTACCTGTGGTGCACGGCCGGGGAGGACACCTGGTCCACGGTCCAGCGCCTCGCCGAGCGGGGCGTCGTGGTGGGCCCGGGCGTCTTCTACGGGACGGCCGGGGAGGGGTACGTGCGGCTCGCGCTCACCGCTACGGACGAGCGGATCGACGCCGCCGTGCAGCGGCTCGCCCGCCGCTGAGGCGCTCCCGCGCGGCGCCGGGATTGGTCCGCCCGCCGACGGAACAGGTAGGTTGGACCCTAACGATCGCTGTGTCCCGAGACACGCCCGTGCTGCGCCACCGGTGCCGCCCGGCAGGGCCGCCCCGGACACCGAAATCCACTCGCGGAGGACGAAGAACATGACCGAGTCTGCACAGAAGACCGAGACCGCCCAGCTCGACTACGGCAACGGCGGACGGCTCGAGCTGCCCGTCCAGGACGCCACCGTGGGCAACCGCGGGTACGCGATCACGAACCTGCTCAAGGAGACCGGCAACGTCGCCTTCGACCCCGGGTTCATGAACACCGCCAACGCGCGCTCGGCCGTGACCTACATCGACGGCAACAACGGCATCCTGCGCTACCGCGGCTACCCGATCGAGGAGCTCGCCCAGCACTCGACGTTCATCGAGACCGCGTACCTGCTGATCTACGGGGAGCTGCCCACCCCGGCCCAGCTCGAGGACTTCGACACCCGGGTGCGCCGGCACACCATGGTCCACGAGGACCTCAAGAGCTTCTTCAACGGGTTCCCGCGCAACGCGCACCCCATGCCCGTGCTCTCCTCGGCGGTCTCGGCGCTGTCCACGTTCTACGCGGACTCCCTCGACCCCTTCGACCAGGAGCAGGTGGAGATCTCCACGATCCGGCTGCTCGCCAAGGTCCCGACCCTGGCCGCGTACGCCTTCAAGAAGTCCAAGGGCGAGCCGATGCTCTACCCGCAGAACGACCTCAGCTACACGGAGAACTTCCTCCGCATGTGCTTCGGGGTGCCGGCCGAGGACTACGAGATCGACCCGACGATGGCCAAGGCCCTCGACGTGCTCCTGATGCTGCACGCCGACCACGAGCAGAACTGCTCCACCTCCACGGTGCGGCTGGTGGGCTCGTCCCACGCCAACATGTTCGCCTCGGTCTCCGCCGGGATCAACGCCCTCTACGGCCCGCTGCACGGCGGCGCGAACGAGGCCGTGCTCGCGATGCTCAACCGGATCCAGCAGGAGGGCGTCAAGCCCGAGGAGTTCATGGAGAAGGTCAAGAACAAGGAGTCCGGCGCCCGGCTCATGGGCTTCGGCCACCGCGTGTACAAGAACTACGACCCGCGCGCGCGCATCGTCAAGGACTACGCCCACGACATCCTCCAGAAGCTGGGCGGCAACGACGAGCAGCTCGACATCGCGATGCGGCTCGAGGAGAAGGCCCTCGCCGACGACTACTTCGTGGAGCGCAAGCTGTACCCGAACGTCGACTTCTACACGGGCCTGATCTACAAGGCGATGGGCTTCCCGGAGAAGATGTTCACCGTCCTGTTCGCCATCGGCCGGCTGCCGGGCTGGATCGCGCAGTGGCGCGAGATGATCGAGGACCCGGAGACCAAGATCGGCCGCCCGCGCCAGCTCTACGTGGGCGAGGCCGAGCGGCACTACCCGCAGGGCTGAGCCGCACCGCCGGCGGCCGGGCCCGCGTCCCCGAGGGGGCGCGGGCCCTGCCTTTTCCTCCTGCCGCGCGCCCCGGTAGGGTGCGGACCATGGACGAGCAGCGGCGCACCCCCGAGCGGATCACCGAGCTGGGCCCGGACGAGGTCTTCGTCTTCGGCTCCAACGCCCGCGGCGCGCACGGGGCCGGCGCGGCGCGGACCGCGGTGGAGCGCTTCGGCGCGGTGCCGGGGCAGGGCCACGGGCTGCAGGGGCGCTCCTACGCGATCGACAGCATGAGCGGGTTCCCCGCCCTGGCGCGCGAGGCGGCCGTGTTCGTGGACTTCGCCCGCGCCCACCCGGAGCTGACCTTCTGGCTCACCCGGGTGGGCACCGGCATCGCCGGCCACGACGAGCGCCGGGTCGCGGCGCTGTTCGCCGACGCGCCGCCCAACGTGGTGCGCCCGCCGGGCTGGTGAGCCCGGGGCCTCAGGACCCGGCGTAGCCTCCGGGTTGCTCCTCTGCCAGTTCCAGTGGTCGCGGCACATCGTGTCGATGTCCCGCTCGGCCGACCAGCCCAGCTCGGCCAGGGCCGTGGAGGGGTCGGCGTAGGAGACGGCCGCGTCCCCGGGACGCCGGGCCGCGACCTCGTAGGGGATGCGGCGTCCGGACGCCCGCTCGAACGCGGCGTGCACCTCGAGCACCGAGTAGCCCTTGCCCGTGCCCAGGTTCCAGGTGTGCACCCCGCCGTGCCGGGCGAGGTGGTCGAGGGCCCGGAGGTGGCCGTCCGCGAGGTCGACGACGTGGATGTAGTCGCGCACCCCGGTGCCGTCGGCGGTGGGGTAGTCGTCGCCGAACACGCGCAGCCTCTCGCGCCGCCCCACGGCCACCTGGGCGATGAAGGGCAGCAGGTTGTTCGGCACGCCGGTGGGGTCCTCCCCGATCCGGCCGGACTCGTGGGCGCCCACGGGGTTGAAGTAGCGCAGCAGGGCTACGCTCCAGGACGGGTCCGAGGCGGCGAGGTCCACCAGCATGTCCTCGATGTGCTCCTTGGTGCGGCCGTACGGGTTCTGCGCGTCCATGGGCTGCTTCTCGGTCAGCGGCATCTCCTCCGGGGCGCCGTAGACCGTGGCGGAGGAGGAGAACACGATGGAGCGGCAGCCGTGGGCCGCCATGGCCTCCAGCAGGTTCAGCGTGCCGGTCACGTTGGTGCGGTAGTACCGCAGCGGCTGCTCGGCCGACTCGCCCACGGCCTTGAGCCCGGCGAAGTGGATCACCGCCTCCGGCCGGTGCTGCGCGAACAGGGCGTCGAGCCCGGCCGGGTCCAGCAGGTCGACCTCGGCGAACGCGGCCGCCGGGCGTCCCGCGAGCTCCTCCACGCGCTCCAGGGAGGTTTGCGAGGAGTTGGCGAGGTTGTCCATCACGACGACGTCGTGGCCGGCCTCCAGCAGGGCGAGGACGGTGTGCGAGCCGATGTAGCCGGTTCCTCCGGTGACGAGAATTCTCATGCGCCCAGCGTATCGGCCCGGCCGTGGGCGGGGCCTCAGCGGCTCGCGAGGACCAGCACGACGTCCTGCGCCGGCGGGGGGCCGTCCGGGTGGGCCTCGGCGGCGTCCACCCAGCCGGGGGCGGGGGCGAAGCGGGTGGTCCGCTGGTCGGCCCGGACCCAGCTGCGCCCGTCGAAGGAGACCTCGGCGATGCCCAGCCGCTCGGCGGAGGCGACCGCCCAGTGCGCCACCGCCCAGCCGGTGGGCCCGGCCGGGGCGGGGACGACCACCCGGCGGCTCGCGCGCGCCGCGGGGGCCGCGGCGCGGAAGGCGCGCCCAGGCGTCGGCGGCCGCGGCCGCGTCCCGGGCTGCTCGGGATCGGCGAGCACGCAGTTCAGGGACGCCTCGGTGCCCCCGGTCAGGCTGTCGGCGAAGGCCCTAGCCAGGGGCTCGTGCCGGGCGTAGGCGTCCGGGTGCCCGGAGCGCTGGACCGCCTGGGCGGCCTCGGTCACGGACAGCCCGGCGTAGTCCACCTCGGCGAGCCGGTCGTAGAAGACGCCGGTGGCGTAGGACGGGTCCATGATCTGCTCCACCGTGCCCCAGCCCTGGGACGGGCGCTGCTGGAAGAGGCCCACGGAGTCGCGGTCCCCGTAGTCGATGTTGACCAGCTGGGACTCCTGCATGGCCGTGGCCAGGGCCACGACCGCCGCGTACGGGTCCGTGCCGCGCCGGACGGACTCGGCGGTGATCAGCGCCGCGTTGGCCGCCTGCTCGGAGGACAGGGTGTGCCGCCGGCGCTGTCCGTCCGGGTCCGTGGTGGCGACCACGCAGCGGGGCTCGCCGGCCGAGGGCCGCCCCGCCCGCAGCTCGACGACCACGAGGGCCCCGGCGGCGAGCACGGCGCAGACCAGCAGCAGCACGAACAGCGACAGCCCGGCCGACCTGGTGCGGCGGCCGGAGGCGGGGGAGGACACGGGGGCTCCTGGACGGGCGGGGAGACGGGGGCGGAGTGGATCTCGGCCGAACTCCGCGGGACCGGGTGTCCGGTCCCGCGGAGCTCGGCCGGCGGCGGAGGCCCGCCGGCGTGGCTGCTCGGCCGGCGGGAGCTCAGCCGGGGCGGGTGCTCAGTTGGCGTGCAGGGCCGCGTTGAGCTCCACGGTCCGGCCGGCGCGCGGCAGCACCTCGACCGTGCCGGTGAGCGAGTTGCGGCGGAACAGCAGGTTCGGGACGCCGGAGAGCTCCGAGGCCTTGGCCGTGGACTGCGCCCCGTCGGCGAGCACGCTCACCCGCGTGCCGGCGGTGACGTACAGGCCGGCCTCGACCACGCAGTCGTCGCCGAGGGAGATGCCCACGCCGGAGTTCGCCCCGAGGAGCACGCGCTCGCCCACGGTGATCCGCTCCTTGCCGCCGCCGGAGAGGGTGCCCATGATGGACGCGCCGCCGCCGACGTCCGTGGCGTCGCCCACGACCACGCCGGCGCTGATCCGGCCCTCGACCATGGACTGGCCGAGGGTACCGGCGTTGAAGTTCACGAAGCCCTCGTGCATCACCGTGGTGCCGGCGGCCAGGTGGGCGCCGAGCCGGATCCGGTTGGCGTCGCCGATCCGCACGCCCGAGGGCACCACGTAGTCCACCATCCGCGGGAACTTGTCGACGCTGTGCACGGTCACGTGCCCGCCGGTGGCCTTCATCCGCAGCAGGGCGAGGGTGAGCTCCTCGGCGAGCACGGGGCCGCGGTCGGTCCAGGCGACGTTGGCGAGCAGGCCGAACACGCCGTCGAGGTTCACGGTGTTGGGCCGCACGAGGCGGTGGGAGAGCAGGTGCAGGCGCAGGTACGCGTCGGCGGCGTCGCCGGGGGCGGCGTCGAGGTCGACGACCGTCTCGACGATCTCGCTGCGGATGTTGCGGTCCGGGTCGGCGGTGGCCGCCAGCCGCAGGTCGGCGTCGAGGGAGGTGTCGACCGCGTCGGACAGCGCCGGGGCCGGGTACCAGACGTCGAGGACGGTGCCCTCCTGGGGGCCGGAGGCCACGACGGTGGCCAGGCCCAGACCGGAGGCGGGGCGACCGGCGGCGGGACGGCCGGCGGCGGGACGGGAGGTGGGAGAAGTCATGGCGTCCATCCTACGGGGGAGGCCGGGCCCGGATCGATCCGGCGCCGGGGGCCCGCCGCTATCATGGCAGCCATGATCGCACCCGACCTCGACCTCGCCGCGGACCCTGCCGAGCTCACCGCCGACCTCATCGACCTGGAGTCCGTCTCCGGCGGCGAGGGGCCCATCGCCGACGCCGTCGAGGCGGCGCTGCGCCGGCTGCCGCACCTCACGGTGCACCGTGACGGGGACGCCGTGGTCGCGCGCACCGAGCTGGGCCGGGACGAGCGGGTGGTGCTCGCCGGGCACCTCGACACCGTGCCCCTGACCACCTTGCCCGGCGCCCGCGGGACCGTGCCCTCGTCGTGGGAGGAGGCCGACGGCCACCGCGTGCTCTACGGGCGCGGTGCCACCGACATGAAGGGCGGCGTGGCCGTCCAGCTGGCCCTCGCGGCCGCCCTGACCGAGCCCAACCGGGACGTCAGCTACGTCTTCTACGACCACGAGGAGGTCGACGCCGCGGCCAGCGGCCTGGGGCGGCTGCAGCGCAACGCCCCGGAGCTGCTCGAGGCGGACTTCGCGGTGCTCCTCGAGCCCACGGACGGGACGGTGGAGGGCGGCTGCAACGGCACGATGCGCTTCCGGATCACCACCACCGGGCGCGCGGCCCACTCGGGGCGGTCCTGGATCGGGGAGAACGCCATCCACAAGCAGGCCGACGTCCTGGCCCGCCTGGCCGCCTACACCCCGCGGACGATCACCGTGGAGGGCCTCGACTACCGGGAGGGCCTCAACGCGACCGGGATCGGCGGCGGCGTGGCCGGCAACGTCGTCCCCGACACCGCCCACGTGGAGATCAACTACCGCTTCGCCCCGGACAAGACCCCGGAGCAGGCCGTCGCCCACGTCCGGGAGGTCTTCGCCGGCTACGAGCTGGAGTTCACCGACCTCTCGGCCGCGGCCCGCCCCGGCCTGGACCGCCCCGCCGCCGCGGCGTTCGTGGCCGCGGTGGGCCAGGAGCCCAAGCCGAAGTACGGCTGGACCGACGTGGCCCGCTTCTCCGCGATGGGCGTCCCGGCGGTGAACTTCGGTCCCGGCGACGCCCTGCTCGCGCACACCGACGACGAGCACGTGAGCGCCGAGGCCGTGCGGGAGTGCTACCGGGCCCTCGCCGCCTGGCTCACCGACTGAGCGGCAGGCTCAGACGGTGGCCTCCTCGGCGGCGAGGGGGCCCTCGGCCGGCTTGGTGGCGCCTCCCGTGCGGTAGCTGAGGAACCGGGAGAGCCACGCCGCCAGCAGCGTCAGCAGGTAGTTGATCAGCACGAAGACCAGGGCCACGACGAACAGCGTCTGGAGGATGTTGCCGTCCCCGGAGCCCAGGCGCCGCCCGCTGGCCAGCAGCTCCGGGTAGGTGATGATGTAGCCCAGGGCCGTGTCCTTGAGGATGACCACGAACTGGCTGACCAGCGAGGGCAGCATGGCCGTCAGCGCCTGGGGGAGCTCGATCAGGCGCAGCGAGCGGGCCGGGGTGAGCCCGATGACGAGCCCGGCCTCCCGCTGCCCCTTGGGCAGCTGGTGGACGCCGGAGCGGATCAGCTCGGCGATCACGGACCCGTTGTAGAACATCAGGCCGAGGACCACCGCCCAGAAGGGGACGTTGGACGGCTCGACCAGCCCGGCCCGGCCGATGCCCAGGTAGAAGAAGATCATCATCACGAGCACCGGGACGGCGCGGAAGAACTCCACGACCACGGTGGAGACCCACCGGACGGGACCGAGCTGGGAGAGCCGGCCGAGCCCGAAGACCAGGCCGAAGACGACGGAGAGCACCACGGCCAGCAGCGCGGCCCTGAGGGTGTCCCACAGGCCCGGGAGCAGGAAGTTCTCCCACGTGCGGGCGGTCAGCAGGGGGCTCCACTTCGCGGCGTCGAGCTGGCCCTTCTCGGCCAGCTCGCTCAGCACGATCCAGGCGAGGGCCGCCGCGAGCAGCACGCCGAGCACGTTCAGCGCCGCGCTGATCCGCCGGCCGCGGGGTCCTTGGACGTCGAAGAGGACGTTTTGGGTCTTGGCCATCAGCGCTTCACCGCCAGCTTCCGGGAGGCCCAGGTGGTGAGCAGGCCCACCGGGACCACGATGAGGACGAAGCCGAGGGCGACCACCAGGAAGATCGCGATGATCACGTCCGGGCGGAACTCGATCATGGTCTTCATGAGCGAGGAGATCTCGGTGACCGACGCGGCCGCGGCCACCGTCGTGTTCTTCGTCAGGGCGATCAGGGTGTTGCCGAGCGGCGTGACGGCCCCCCGCAGCGCCTGCGGGAAGATGATCAGCCGGGCGGCGGGCAGGAAGGACAGGCCGATGGCCCGGGCCGCCTCGGCCTGGCCGACCGGGACGGTGTTGACCCCGGAGCGGATGGCCTCGCAGACGAAGGCCGCGTGGTAGAGGCTCAGGCCGATGACCGCCCAGTTGAAGAAGTTCTGGTTGAAGTCGCCGGAGAGGTTGATCCCCAGCTGGCTCCACACGCCGAGGACCAGGAAGACGAGGATGATGGTCAGCGGCGTGTTGCGGAACAGGTTCACGTACCCGGTGCCCAGCAGCCGCAGCGACGCGATGGGGGAGATGCGCATCAGCGCGATCAGCCCGCCGAGGACCGCCGAGCCGATCGCGGCCCAGAAGGTCAGCCGGAGGTTGACCCAGAAGGCGGCGAGGACGTCGTACTGCTCGAACAGGCTGGCGAAGTCGGCCAGGTAGTCGCTCACGGGAGCTCCCGGGGATCGGGGTGGTGCTGGGTCACGCGAGGGCCCTTCGTCGTGGATCGGTCGGTGTGCTGCGGGGGCGCAGGTCCCGTGGCCGGCCGGTCCGGCCGGTCACGGGACCTGCGCGTCCGGTGTCACTCGCCGCAGGGCTCCATCTCCGGCGGGTTGAGCTCCTCGTTGTACGAGTAGTCGGCCCCCTCCGTGTTGGCGGTGACCGCCTCCTCCCAGGCGCCCTCGTCGATCATCTTGGTGATGGCCTCGTTGACGGCCTCGCACTGGTCGGAGCCCTGGGGCAGGCCCACGCCGTAGCGCTCCTCGGAGAAGGTGTTGCCCACCACCTTGAACTTGCCCTGGTTGGCGTCGGTCGCGGCCAGGCCCGCGAGGATGATGTCGTCCGTGGTCACGGCGTCCACCTGGCCGGACTCCAGGGCGGTGAGGCAGTCGGCGTAGCCGGGCTGCTCGACGAGGTTGGCGCCGGGCTGGTCCTCCTTGACCCGCTGCGCGGAGGTCGAGCCCGTCACCGAGCACAGGTTCTTGCCCTCGAGGTCGGCGGGGCCCTGGATGCTGTTGTCCTCGGCGCGCACGAGCAGGTCCTGGCCGGCCACGAAGTAGGGGCCGGCGAAGTCCACGGTCTGGTCGCGCTCGTCGGTGATCGAGTAGGTCGCGAAGATCATGTCCACCTGGTCGTTGGCGAGCATGTTCTCGCGGTTGGCCGAGGGGGACTCCACCCACTCGATCTGGTCCTCCGAGTAGCCGAGCTCGTTGGCGACGTACGTCGCGACGTCGACGTCGAAGCCGGTGTACTCGTCGCCGTCCCGGAAGCCCAGGCCCGGCTGGTCGTACTTGATGCCGATCCGGACGGACTCGCCGGACCCGCCGGTCTCCCCGCCGCCGGCCTGCTCCTCCCCGCCGCCGCACGCGGTGAGGGTCAGGGCCGCGGCCGCGGCCATCGCGGCGAGTCCGAGGGGCTTGGTGTTGCGCATGGTCTGCTCCTTGCAGTCGGGGTGGTGGCGTTCGGTCGGAGGGACGGGTGGACGGTCAGTGGCCGAGGATCTTGCCCAGGAAGTCCTGGGCGCGGGCGGAGCGCGGATTGGTGAAGAACTCCTCGGGAGTGTTCTCCTCGACGATCTGCCCGTCGGCCATGAACACGACGCGGTCGGCGGCCTTGCGGGCGAAGCCCATCTCGTGGGTCACCACGATCATCGTCATGCCCTGCTTCGCCAGCGCGACCATGGTGTCGAGCACCTCGTTGATCATCTCGGGGTCCAGAGCGGAGGTCGGCTCGTCGAACAGCATGACCTTCGGCTCCATGGCCAGGGCGCGGGCGATCGCCACGCGCTGCTGCTGGCCCCCGGAGAGCTGGGCCGGCAGCTTCTCGGCCTGGTTCGCCACGCCCACCCGGGTCAGCAGCTCCATGGCCTGCTTCTTCGCCTCGCCCGCCGAGCGGCCGCGGACCTTGACCGGCCCGAGGGTCACGTTCTGCAGGACCGACTTGTGGGCGAAGAGGTTGAAGGACTGGAAGACCATGCCCACGTCCGCACGCAGTCGGGCGAGGGCCTTGCCCTCCTCGGGCAGCTGCTTGCCGTCGATGAGGATCTCGCCGTCGTCGATGCTCTCGAGCCGGTTGATCGCGCGGCACAGGGTCGACTTGCCGGACCCGGACGGGCCGATCACCACGACGACCTCGCCGCGGCGCACCTCCAGGTTGATGTCCCGGAGCACGTGGAGGTCCCCGAAGTGCTTGTTGACGTGCGACATGCGGACCAGGGCCTCGCCCGTGCCGGGCGCGGCGGCGGACGGTGCGGCGGCCGGCGGAGTGGCGTGTGACATACCGGAAAGATATCCCAGATTTCGTTTGTGTGATGGCGAACACGTTGCGGCCGCGTTAAATGCGTACCGATCCGTAGGAATGTTTCGCGTCCGGGCGGCCGCGCAGCTGCCGGGCGCCCGGAGGCCGGCGCATAGCCTGGTGCCATGACCGAACTCTTCGTGGTGCTGACCGGCCTGGTGCTGCTGCTGACCGTCGGGGGCGTCCTCCTGCTCGGCCGCGACCGGCTCTCCGCCTGGACCGCTCCCGCCCGGGACGGGATCCGGCCCGAGCGCGCCCCGGACGCCCCTCTCGTGCTGCCCGAGGTGCTGACGCGGGAGGACGTCGGGCGGATCGCCTTCTCCGTCCGGCGCCGCGGCTACGACCCCGGGGAGGTGCACGCCGTGCTCGACCGCCTCGCCCGGCAGCTGCCGGCCCGGGACCCCGGACCCGGTCCGGCGCGGGGAGCGTGAGCTCCCGCCTGGCCGCCGCCCCCTGGTGGGCCCAGGCCGCGCTCGTCTGGGCGGCCTCCCGGGTGTGGGCGTGGGCCGTGTTCACCACGGTGGGGCGTCAGCAGGGCCCCGGCCCGTGGGGGGACGGCGCACTGGGCTACCTGGCGTTCACCGGCATCTGGGACTCGGACTGGTACGAGCGGATCGCCCGGGAGGGCTACCCGGGGTCCGTGCCGCGGGACGAGGCCGGGCGCGCCCAGGAGAACGCCTGGGCGTTCTACCCGGTCTTCCCGCTGCTCGTGCGGGCGGTGACGGGACTCACCGGCGCCGGCTGGGACGCCGCGGCCTCGGCGGTGTCCCTGGCGGCGGGATTCGGCGCGGCGCTGCTCGTCCACCGGCTCTTCCTCCGGTTCGCCGCCCCGGACACGGCCCTGTGGGGGCTGGCGTTCGTGGCGTTCAACCCGGTGGCCCCGGTGCTGCAGGTGCCCTACGCCGAGTCGCTGCACCTGGCGCTGCTGGCCGGGGCCCTGCTGCTGGTGTCCCGGGGCCGGCATCTCGCGGCGGCGCCGGTGGTGCTCGTCATGTGCCTGACCCGCCCCGCGGGGGTGCCCTTCGCGGCCGCCCTCGGGATCACCTGGCTCGTGCGGACCGTGGCCCGGCGCCGGGCCGGGCAGCTGCACCGGGCGGCCGACGCGTTCGACGGGCTGTTCGCCCTCGCGGTCCTGTCCTGCGCCGCCGCGCTGGCCTGGCCGGCGATCGCCTGGTGGGCCACCGGGGAGCCGACGGCGTACACGGAGACGGAGACGGCCTGGCGGGGCGGAGGACTGGTGCCGGTGGTCCCGTGGTTCGACACCGGGACGGACCTCTTCGGCTCGGTCGCCGGACTCGTCGCCCCGGTGCTGCTGGTGGCGGGCGGTGTCCTCGTGCTGCGCTCGCGGGTGGTGCGCGAGCGGCTGGACCTGCTCACCCGGGTGTGGCTGGCGAGCTACGCCGTGTACCTGCTGCTGTTCCTGCACCCGCAGACCAGCACCTTCCGGCTGCTGCTGCCGCTGTTCCCGATCGCCCTGCCGCTGGCGGCGGTCTCGGACTCGCGCGCCTACCGGGTCGCGTGCGTGCTCTTCGGCGCCGTGCTCCAGCTGGTCTGGGTGGGCTGGCTGTGGCACTGGAAGCAGCTGCCCGGGGGCGGGGACTACCCGCCGTGAGCCGTTCCCGGAGCCGCGCCGACGCGCGCCGCCCCGGTCCCGTGCCGTCCGGGCCCACCGTGACGGCTCGGATAGGATGGGTGCAACACCAACTGAGGAAGAGGAGTTCCCACATGGCGGCCATGAAGCCGAGAACCGGTGACGGACCGATGGAGGTCACCAAGGAGGGGCGCAGCCTCATCATGCGCGTGCCGCTCGAGGGTGGCGGCCGGCTCGTGGTCGAGCTGAAGCCGGGCGAGGCCGCGGAGCTCAAGGAGTGCCTGGCCGGCGTGACCGAGTGACGTCCCGCCCGCGACGGCGGAGGGCCCGGCACCTGGTGGTGCCGGGCCCTCCGCCGTGCTGGGGTCCCGTCCTGTGCGGTTGCTGACGGGAGGCTCCGTCCCGGGGGTCCGCCTCAGCGGCGGACGGCGAGGAGCAGGCCCGAGCCGGTGGTCAGCAGCGCGGTGCTGAAGCGCTCGTCGTCCCGGAACAGCCGGTGCACGGCCCGCATGGTCCGGGTGTTCTCCTCGCGGTTGGCCGGCTGCGCCACCTTGTCCTGGTGCAGGGCGTCGTTGACCACCAGCATCCCGCCCGGACGCAGCAGCCGCACCGCTTCCTCGGCGTAGCCCAGGGTCCCCTCGGAGTCCGCGTCGAGGAACACGAGGTCGTAGGCCCCGGCGCTGAGCCGGGGCATCACCAGGGAGGCGCGGCCGGGGATGGTGCGGGTCCGGCTCGTCGGCACCCCGGCCTCCCGGAACGTGTCCCGGGCCGCGCGCAGGGCCCGGATGTCGGTGTCGATGGTCGTCAGCACGGACGTGGCCGGCAGCCCGCGCAGCAGCGCGAGCCCGGAGACCCCCGCCCCCGTGCCCACCTCCACGACGGTGGCGGGCCGCGCCGACGCGGCGAGCACCGTCAGGGCGGCGGCCGTGCCCGGGGTGACCGGCGGGATGCGCAGGGCGAGGGACCGCTCCCGGGCGCGGTAGGCGAGCTCGTCCTCCACGGCGAACGCCTCGGCGTACGACCAGCTCGTCGTCTTGTCCGCGCCCATGTTCCGCCCTTCGTCGCTGTGGTCAATGCGCGTCATCCTACCGGCTGGGTCCCCGCGCCCGGCCATCGTCCAGTCCGCGTCCAGCTTGCCCGCCGATCATGGGACCGACGCCGCGCCCCGCGCCCGGCCCCGCCCACCAGCGCCCGCACGAAGGAGGCCCGATGCCCCGCCCGGACCGCCCCGGCCCGGTGCCGTCCCGTCCCCGCAGCAACGCGGTGCCGGTGGCCGCTGCGACCGTCAGCGCCGTGCTCACCCTGCTGCTGGGCTCGGGCTACGCGGTCGGGCGCACCGTCGTGGCGGAGTCCGCGGCGTCCACGGGCGCCGCGGAGCAGGCCCCGGTCTCGGCGTGGCACGGCACCGGCGGGGTCGTGCACGCGGACGAGGCGTCCGCGGACCGCTGGCGCGCGGAGGGCTGGACGCTGCCCACCCTCGCCTCGGACGGCTACCAGGTGCTCTCCATGGCCCGCGACACCCGCTCCGGCCACCCGGTCGTGGAGGTGCGGCTGCAGCGCGGGGAGGAGCTCGTCGTCGTGGTCGAGCAGCGCGGCCGGGTCGACCGGGGAAATCCCATGGACGGGATCACCGGGCTGCCCGTGAGCGCCGAGGGGCTCCGGCCCTCCCCGGTCGAGGGCGTCCCGCTCTGGCTCGACGCCGGTCCGCCGTGGCGGGTGGTGCTGGTGGGCGAGGACGTGGTGTACACCGTCACCGGGGGCAGCGGACCCTCCTCGATGGCCCGCACCGTCCACCACGTGCTGGCCGACGAGCTCAGCCGGGTGGCGGAGCCGGTCGCGAAGGATCCCGGCGTCGCCGAGACGGTGGCCGCCGGCCTGCGCAGGATCTTCGGCTGACCCGTCCGGCTCCTCCCGGCTGGTAAAATTTCATCCTGTGCTCGGCATCAACGGCGGCGAAGCGATCATCCTGGTGCTCCTTGCCCTGTTCATCATCGGGCCGGAGCGGCTGCCGGAGTACGCGGAGAAGCTCAAGGAGCTCGTCAAGGCGGCCAAGCGCTACGCCACCGGTGCCACGGAGGAGCTCAAGGAGACCCTGGGGCCCGAGATCGCCGACGTCGACTGGCGCCGGCTGGATCCCCGCCAGTACGACCCCCGCACCATCGTGCGCCAGGCGCTGCTGGAGGACGACGAGCCGGTCCGCCCCGCCCCGCAGCGCCCCCGGTCCTCGCTGACCCGGCTGGCCCCCGGGGAGCCCGCCCCCTTCGACACCGAGGCGACCTGAGCCGCCCGTCCGCGAGGACCGGGCGGCGGTGACCGCCCGGTGGGAACCGGTCAGCGGGCCCCGTCAGCGGGGGCCGAGGCCCAACGGCCGGCCGGCCAGCCCGAGCGGCCGGGAGCCCAGCACGTCGGCCACCGAGCGCAGCGCCGCCGCCGCAGGGGAGTCCGGGGCCGACCACACCACCGGCCGGCCCGCGTCCCCGCCCTCCCGGAGGGCGACGTCGAGGGGCACGCCCCCGAGCAGCGGCACCTCGTAGCCGAGCCGGCGGGTCAGCGACTCCGCGATCCGGGCGCCGCCGCCGGCCCCGAAGAGCTCGAGCACGCTGCCGTCCGGCATGGGCATGCCGGCCATGTTCTCGACCACCCCGGCCACCGTCTGCCCGGTCTGCACGGCCAGCGCCCCGGAGCGCTCGGCGACCTCGACCGCGGCCTGCTGGGGGGTGGAGACGACCAGCACCTCGGCGGAGGGCAGCAGCTGGGCCACGGAGATCGCGACGTCCCCGGTGCCCGGCGGGAGGTCGAGGAAGAGGTGGTCCAGGTCCCCGAAGTGCACGTCCGTGAGGAACTGCTCGACCGCCCGGTGCAGCATCGGCCCGCGCCAGGCGACCGGCTGGTCCGGGTCCACGAACATCCCGATCGAGATGACCTTGAGCACCCCGGCGCGGCCGGTGTCCTGCCGGGCCGCCTCGGGGACCTCCACCACCGGGGGCAGGATCATGTCCCCCACCTGGGTGGGGGACCGGTCGATGCCCAGCAGGCCCGGGACGGAGAAGCCGTGGACGTCCGCGTCCACGATCCCCACGGACCGGCCCCGGGCGGCCAGCGCGGCGGCGAGGTTCACGGTGACGGTCGACTTGCCGACCCCGCCCTTGCCGCTGGTCACGGCGTGCACCCGGGTCAGGGAGGACGGGTCGTTGAAGGGCACGGTCCGGGTGTGGCCCACCCGCTCCTTGAGCGCGGAGCGCTGCTCGGGCGTCATCACCCCGACCTCCACGGTCACGGAGCGCACCCCCGCCACGGTCGAGACGGCCTCCCGGACGTCGTGCTCGATGGTCGAGCGCAGGGGGCAGCCGCTGATCGTCAGCAGCACGTGCACCGCGGCGCGGCCGGCGTCGTCGAGGGCGGCGGAGCGGATCATCCCGAGCTCGGTCACGGGCCGGCGCAGCTCCGGGTCGAGCACGCGGTCCAGCGCCGCACGGAGTGCGGGGTGCAGGGCCTCGGGGGCCAGGACGTCGTCGGCACGGGGGTCAGACACGCGGGATTCCTCTGGTCTCGGGGGCGGCGGGGCGGTCGAGGCTCCTGCTCCGGCGGCGGGGGCTCTTCCGCGGGTGGGCGGACGGCTCGTCGGCATCCGGCGCCTCCTCCTGCGCCTCGAGGAGGTCCTCGAGCACCGAGCGCAGCTCGGAGCGCACGAAGTCGCGGGTGGCGACCTCGCGCAGCGCGATCCGCAGCGACGCGATCTCCCGGGTCAGGTACTCGGTGTCGGCGAGGTTCTGCTGCGCGCGGCGCCGGTCCTCCTCCTGGGTCACCCGGTCCCGGTCGTCCTGCCGGTTCTGCGCCAGCAGCAGCAGCGGCGCGGCGTAGGAGGCCTGCAGGGAGAGCATCAGCGTCAGCAGGGTGAAGTTCAGGGCCCGGGAGTCGAACTGCAGCTCCAGCGGGGCGAGGGTGTTCCAGCCCAGCCACACCGTCACCAGCACGGTCATCCAGAAGAGGAACTGGGGCGTGCCCATGAAGCGGGCGAAGCCCTCCGTCCACTTGCCGAACGCGTCCGGGTTCGGCCGGAACCGGTCCAGCAGCCCGGGGCGGTGCTCCCGGGGCTGGTCCAGGGCGTTGACGCGGGCGCGCCGGGCCTCCCGCTCACTCATATCGCTTGCCCACCTTCCGGATCGGGGTGCCGTCGTCGGCGGTGCGCCAGTCCTCGGGCAGCAGGGCGTCGAGGACGTCGTCGATCGTGATCGCCCCGACCACCCGGTCGTGGTCGTTGACCACGGGGATGATGGTCAGGTCGTAGGTCGCCAGCTCGCGGGCGACGTCCTGCAGCGAGGCGAGGTCGGAGACCGGCTCGAGCGAGCGGTCGATGAGGTTGCCCACGGCCTCGGGCGGCGGGTAGCGCAGCAGCTTCTGGGTGTGCACCATGCCGAGGTACTTGCCGGTGGGCGTCTCCAGCGGCGGCCGGGAGACGATCACGGCCGCCGCGACCGCGGGGCTGAGCTCCTCCTGCCGGATGTGCGCGAGGGCCTCGGCGACCGTGGCCTCCGGCGGCAGGATGATCGGCACGGGGGTCATCAGCGAGCCGGCCGTGCCCTCCTCGTACTCCAGCAGGCGCCGGACGTCCTCGGCGTCCTCGGGTTGCATGAGGGCCAGCAGCTCCTCGGCCTGGGCGTCGGGCAGCTCGTTGAGCAGGTCGGCGGCGTCGTCGGGCTCCATCTCCTCGAGCACTGTGGCCGCGCGGTCCCGGGCCATGTTGGTGAGGATGTAGACCTGGTCCTCCTCCGGGAGCTCCTCGAGGACGTCGGCGAGCCGGTCGTCCTGCAGCTCGTGCGCGATCTCGAGCTTGCGCTTGGCCGACATGTCGTGGATCTCGTCGGCGAGGTCGGCGGGCTGCTGCTCCTCGTGGGTGGCGACCCACTGGGTGGCCGGCTGGTGGCCCGCGGCGGAGGGGTCCCCGGCGTCCTCCCAGTCGATGATCAGCGTCTCGTTGCGCCGGCGCATCAGGCCGCCGCCGGTGCCGGTGCGCCGGACGAAGAGCTGGGTGATCAGCCAGTCCCCGGTGTTGCGCTTGCGCTCCATGGCCATGTCCTCGATGGTGGCCTCACCGGAGCCGTCGCGCAGCACCACGGTGCGGTCGAAGACCTCGCCGATGGCCAGGGTCTCCGCGCCGCGCTGCTCGAAGCGGCGCAGGTTGACGAGCCCGGTGCTGATGATCTTCTCCGCGTCGATGCTGGTCACCCGGGTCATGGGCACGAACACGCGCTTCTTGCCGAGGACCTCCACCACGAGCCCCACCACGAGCGGGCGGCGGGAGGAGCGCCCGTACCGGGAGCTCCCGCGCATCAGCACGACGACGTCGCGCAGCCGCCCCAGACGGTCCCCCAGGGGGTCGAACACGTCGAGGCCGATCAGGCGCGCGATGAAGATCTTGTCGATGTTGCTGCTCACCGTACAAGACTACCCATCGGCCCGAGGGGCCCGGTCCGGCCGGGGGAGGACCCGGAAGGAGCCGGGCATGGGGGAGAATGGGGCCATGAGCACGCCACGGTCCCTGCCCCCCGCCAGCCCCGCCGTCCGCGGCCTGCCCCGCGGGGAGGTGATCGGCCGCTACGGCACCTACGCCGACGCCCAGAAGGCCGTGGACCACCTCGCGGACGAGCAGTTCGAGGTGGACCGGATCGCGATCGTCGGCAACGACCTGAAGTCCGTGGAGCAGGTCACCGGCCGGCTGAGCTATCCGAAGGTCGCCGGCCAGGGCGCGCTCAACGGCATGGTCTTCGGCGCCTTCCTCGGGATGATCCTCTCCCTGCTCGGCGGCGGCGAGTGGGTGTCCTCCCTGCTGGTGTCGGTGCTGCTCGGCGGGGCGTTCTGGATGCTGCTGGCCACGGTGACCTACGCGATGCAGCGCGGCAAGCGGGACTTCACCTCCACCAACCAGATCGTCGCCACCTCCTACGACGTCGTGGCCGCCCCGGAGGTGGCCCAGCGCGCCCGGCAGGTGCTGCAGGGGCTGCGCGGGCTGCAGAGCCTGCCGCTCGGCGGGTCCTCCCGGCCCGGTCCCGCGCAGGCCCCCGCGCACGGCCAGGGGGGCCCCGTGCACGGCCAGGGGCCTGCACACGGCCAGCAGCCGCCGGGACCGGGGGCCCCGTGGCAGCGCCCGGCCTACGGCGCCCCGACCGGTCAGGGGGCCGGGCCGCAGACGCCCGGGCAGCAGGGCCCCGGGCAACAGGGCCCCGCGGGGCCTGCCCCCGGGCAGCGGCCCGAGGAGCCGGTGCCCGGTCGCTCCGCCGGGTTCGAGGACCTCCCCGACGGGCGGCCGCAGTACGGCATCCGTCTCCCGGCCGGGGAGCCGGCCCGCCGCGACACCGGGCCGGCCGGGCACGGTGCCGCCCCGGAGAAGGGCCCGGAGGACGGCCCGGGTGAGCCGTCCGCCGGCGGGAGCACCTCGGCCGACGCCTCCCGCTGACGGGCGGGACGGCCCGCCCGTCAGGCGCGGCCTCCCGCGGGGCGGGCCCGTCCTCCCGCCGGTGGGCGGCGGCTCTCAGCTCGGGTCGACGCCCTCCCGGGCGTGCCACAGGCCCGTCATCCAGGCCTCCACCTCGTCCGGGGTGCGCGGCAGCCCCGAGGAGAGGTTGACGTTGCCGTCCTCGGTGATCAGGACGTCGTCCTCGATCCGCACGCCGATGCCCCGGTACTCCTCCGGCACGGCGAGGTCCTCGGCCTTGAAGTAGAGGCCGGGCTCGATCGTGAAGACCATCCCCGGCTCGATCACCCCGTCCACGTACAGCTCCCGCTTGGCCTGCGCGCAGTCGTGCACGTCCAGGCCCAGGTGGTGGCTGGTGCCGTGGGGCATCCAGCGCCGGTGGTGCTGGCCCTCCGCGGACAGCGAGACCTCCGCGGACACGGGGAGCAGCCCCCAGCTCTCCAGCCGGCGGGCGAGCACCTCCATGGCCGCGGCGTGCACGTCGCGGAAGCGGTTGCCCGGCACCGCCGCGTCGAAGGCGGCGTCGGCGGCGTCGAGGACCGCCTGGTAGATCCGCCGCTGGACGTCGGTGTAGCGCCCGTTCACCGGGAGGGTGCGGGTGATGTCGGCGGTGTAGAGCGAGTCGGCCTCCACGCCCGCGTCCACCAGGATCAGCTCCCCGGGGATCACCCGGCCGGTGTTGCGGATCCAGTGCAGGACGGTGGCGTTGTTGCCGCACGCCGCGATGGTGTCGTAGCCGAGGTCGTTGCCCTCCGTCCGGGCGCGGGCGAAGAACGCGCCCTCGACCATGCGCTCGCCGCGGTGGCGGTGGCCGGCGGCGGCGGGGAGCACGTGGACGATGTCGGTGAAGCCGGCGATCGTCGCGTGCACGGCCTCGCGCAGCTGCTCGACCTCGTGCTCGTCCTTGACCAGGCGCAGCTCGGAGAGCGCCTCGGTGAGCTCGCCGTCGAGGGCGTCCGAGCTCTCCAGCTCCACGCCGGTGTTGATCCGCGAGGTGTCGACCAGGGCGTCGACGTTGAGGTCGACCTCGCGCACCAGGCGGATCCGCACCCCGCCCAGGGCCGCCGGCCCCGCGTTCTTGGTGATGGCGTCCTCGAGCCGCCCAGGTCCCGGGTGCGCAGCCCGTAGGCGGTGCCCAGCTCCTCCAGGGTGGGGCGGGGCCCCACCCAGAACTCGCCGTTCTTGGCGTCCGCGTAGAACTCCTTGGAGTCGCGGCCGGCCATGGGGTGGAAGTACAGGGTGGCCTCGTGCCCGCCGCCGTCGTCGCCGCGGCCCTCCTCCACGGGCTCGAGCACCAGGACGGCGTCCGGCTCGTGGTCCACGCCCAGGCCCGTGAGGTGGGCGAAGGCGGAGTGCGGGCGGAAGCGGTAGTCCGTGTCGTTGGAGCGGACCTTCAGCGGCCCGGCGGGCAGCACGAGCCGCTCTCCCGGGAACCGCTCGGAGATCCGCCGGCGGCGCCGGGCCGCGAAGTCGGCCACCGGCTCCCGCCGGGTCCCGGCCGGCTCCGGGTCGGCCCACTGGGAGGCCATGAACTGCTGGAAGGCGGGGGAGTCGGGCCGCTGCGACCGGTTCTCGACCCGGTCGGAGAGCGGCTGGTCGGCGTGCTGGGATGTGCTGCTGTGCTCTGTCATGGTTCCTTTCCTCGTCTCGTCCGTCTCATCGTGCCACGGCGGACCGCGGGCCGTCCCCGCCGGGACCGGTATCGTGGAGGGGGTGAAGATCGACCTGCACACCCACTCGGCGGAATCCGACGGCACGGAGCGTCCGGCGGACGTCGCCCGCGCCGCCCACGCGGCGGGGCTGGACGTGTTCGCGCTGACCGACCACGACACCACGTCCGGGTGGCAGGAGGCCGGGGACGCGGCGGTGGCCCTCGGGGTCGCGTTCGTGCCCGGCATGGAGATCTCCTGCACCACGGGCACCGGGATCTCGGTGCACCTGCTGAGCTATCTGCACGATCCCGCGGACCCCGCGCTGCTCGCCGAGGTCGAGTCCTCCCGCGGCTCCCGGCGCACCCGCGCCCAGCGCATGGTCGAGCTGCTCTCCGAGGACTACCCCATCGACTGGGACGTGGTCCTGGACCACGTCCACGAGGACGCCACGGTGGGCCGCCCGCACATCGCCGACGCCCTGGTCACCGCCGGGGTCGTGGAGGATCGCAGCGCCGCCTTCGCCTCGGTGCTGCACAGCCGCTCCCGCTACTACGTCCCGCACTACGCCCCGGACCCCGTGCGGGCGGTGCACCTGGTGCGCGCCGCCGGCGGGGTCCCGGTGTTCGCGCACCCGCTGGCGGCCGCCCGGGGCCGGGTGGTCGGCCCCGAGGTCTTCGAGGCCATGATCGACGCCGGCCTGGCCGGGCTGGAGGTCGCCCACCGGGACAACCCCGACGACGCCCGGGCGCGCCTGGTGCAGATGGCCTCCGAGCACGACCTGCTGGTGACGGGCTCGAGCGACTACCACGGCACCGGCAAGCCCAACCGCCTCGGGGAGAACCTGACGTCGGTGCAGTCGCTCGTGCGGATCGAGGAGCAGGCCACCTCCGGCGTGGTGGTCCGGTACCCCTGAGCCGGCCGGCTCAGCTGCGCACGGCGGCGTGCGGCAGGCGCTCGCGCATCACCTCGACCGCCTGCGGGTTGCGGTCCACGCACACGAACCGCCGGCCCAGCTGCTGGGCGGCGGCCCCGAGGGTCCCGGAGCCGGCGAAGAAGTCCAGCACCCAGTCCCCGCGCGCGGAGCTGGCCGCGACCATCCGCCGCACCAGGCCCACCGGTTTCTGGGTGGGGTAGCCGGTCTTCTCCCGCCCGGTGGGGGAGACGATGGTGTGCCACCACACGTCCGTGGGCAGCTTCCCCCGCTCCACCTTCTCGGGGGTCACCAGCCCCGGGGCCATGTAGGGCTCCCGGTCCACCTCGGTGCTGTCGAACAGGTAGCGCTCCGGGTCCTTGACGTAGACCAGGACGTTGTCGTGCTTGGCCGGCCACCGGCGGCGGGAGCGCCCGCCGTAGTCGTAGGCCCAGATGATCTCGTTGAGGAAGCACTCCCGGCCGAAGATCGCGTCCAGCATGACCTTGGCGTAGTGCACCTCCCGGTAGTCCAGGTGCAGGTAGAGCGTCCCGTCGTCGGCCAGCACCCGCCACGCCTCCCGCAGCCGCGGCTCCAGGAAGCCCCAGTAGTCGGCGAACGCGTCGTCGTAGCTGCGCAGCGCGCCCAGCACCGTCGTGTACGAGCGCCCGGCGAAGCCGGTCCGGTCGCCCTCCCCGTCCGCCGCGGGGGTCATGCTGGCGGCGCGCCGGCGCTGGGTGCGGCCCGTGTTGAAGGGCGGGTCCACGTAGATCATGCGGAAGGCCCCGCCGGGCAGCCGCCGCAGGAGATCCAGGTTCTCCGCGGCGACCACCGCGTCGGGGCCCTCGGCGTCGAAGAGAAGGGGATCACTCGGCGGCGGTGCCGCTCTGCGCCCGCTGGGCCTCGCCGCCGCCCTGGCCGCCGCGGCGGCGCCGGCGCCGGCGGGTGGTGCCGTCGGAGGTGCGCTCCACCGAGGTCTCCCGAGCGGTCTCCCGGGCCTCCCCGCGCCGCTCGCCCGTTGCCGGGGCCGCCTCCCGGCGGCTCCGGTGCTCGCCGCGGTCATCGCCGCGGTCCTCCCGGCGGCCCTGGCCCGGCGGGGCCCGCCGCCGGAGCGGGTCGCGTCTCGGT
>NZ_MKJW01000113.1:0-24142 GCF_001942375.1 Kocuria sp. CNJ-770 | reverse complement strand
AGACGTTCTGTCACCGCTACAACTCTTTCGCTCTCGCCGGACCGGCACCGGGATCGGATCCGGCGCCTGTCACCGCTACAACTCTTTCGCTCTCGCCGGACCGGCACCGGGATCGGATCCGGCGCCGTCGCCCGGCTTCGGACAATCGTCCTGTCCATACTACCGAGGCCGCGCCCTCCCCACGGCGGCCCGCGAGCCCGTCCCGGGACCCGCCGCGGGGCCCGGTCCGGGGCGGGCGAGGGCCGGGGCGCCTTGCCCTGCTCCGGGCCGTGCTCCGGGCCGGGCTTTGGGCCGGGCGGGGGCGGCTCTCTAGGATGAGGGCGGAACCGACCGGCCCGATCGGCCCGCACGGTCCGCCCGCCCACCACCGTCCCACCCGAGGAGCACCTCCCCATGGCCCGCAAGACGTCCCTGTCCGGTTTCCCCGAATGGCTTCCGGAGGAGCGTCTGGTCGAGCTGCACGTCCTGGACGTGCTGCGGGAGACCTTCGAGCTGCACGGCTTCTCCTCGATCGAGACGCGGGCGGTGGAGACGGTCGAGCAGCTGCTGCGCAAGGGCGAGATCGACAAGGAGGTCTACGTCGTCTCGCGCCTGCAGGAGGACGAGGACGCCCCCGAGAAGGACGACGCCCGGCTGGCCCTGCACTTCGACCTCACCGTGCCCTTCGCCCGGTACGTGGTCGAGAACGGCGGGCACCTCACCTTCCCCTTCCGCCGCTACCAGATGCAGAAGGTCTGGCGCGGCGAGCGCCCGCAGGAGGGCCGCGCCCGCGAGTTCACCCAGGCGGACATCGACGTGGTCGGCGACGGCGCCCTGCCGTTCCGCTACGACGTGGAGCTGGCGCTGGTGATGATCGACGCGCTGGCGAAGCTGCCGATCCCGCCGTTCGTGCTGCGGGTCAACAACCGCAAGCTGGCGGAGGGGTTCTACCGCGGCATCGGCCTGCAGGACACGGCCGGCGTGCTGCGCAACATCGACAAGCTCGAGAAGATCGGCCCCGAGAAGGTCGCCCAGGCCCTCTGCGACGAGCTCGGGGCGTCCCCCGAGCAGGCCCGGGCCGCGCTGCAGCTGGCGTCCATCCGCACCGAGGACACGTCCTTCGTGGAGCAGGTCCGCGCGCTCGGGGTGAACACCCAGCTGCTCGAGGAGGGACTGCAGGAGCTCGCCGAGGTGGTGGGCGAGGCCTCCCGCCGGGCCCCCGGGACGGTGGTGGCCGATCTGTCCATCGCCCGCGGCCTGGACTACTACACGGGCACCGTCTACGAGACCGTGCTGGTGGGCCACGAGCAGCTGGGCTCCGTGTGCTCCGGCGGGCGCTACGAGTCCCTGGCGTCCACGGGCAAGAAGACCTATCCCGGCGTGGGCCTGTCCGTGGGCGTCACCCGCCTGGTCTCCCGCATCCTCGCCCAGGGCATGGCCGAGGCCTCCCGGAAGGTCCCCACCGCGGTCCTGGTCTCGCTCGTGGACGAGGAGTCCTGGTCGCAGGCCCAGGACGTCGCCGGGCAGCTGCGCGCCCGCGGCATCGCGTGCGAGGTCTCGGCCAGCGCCGCGAAGTTCGGCAAGCAGATCCGCTACGCCGAGCGCCGCGGCATCCCCTACGTGTGGTTCACTGTCCGGGCCGAGGACGGGTCCCTCGCCCACGAGGTCAAGGACATCCGCTCCGGCGAGCAGGTCCGCGCCGACCCCGCCGCCTGGGCCCCGCCGGCCGAGGACCTGCGCCCCGTGGTGCGCCCCGCCGGAGCCTGACCGTTCCGGTCCGCCCGGCGCCCGCCGAGCCCCGGCTGCGGGCCGCGGCGGCGGGTGTGCGGGTCCGGCTCAGCGCCGCCGGGACAGGGCCACGGCGCGGCCGGCCAGGCCGACCGCGAACACGCCGAGCATCGTCAGCACCGAGGCCGCCGGGAGCGTGAAGGCCAGCAGCAGGCAGCCGGCCAGGCCCAGGGCGTTGACGGCCCGCGGCGCCCAGCCGGGACGCTCGGTCAGCGTGAGGGCGGAGAGGTTGGCCAGGGCGTAGTAGACGAGCACCCCGAAGCTGGAGAACCCGATCACGGTGCGCACGTCCCCGGCCAGCACGAGCACCACCACGACCCCGGCCACGGCCAGCTCCGCGGCCCACGGCGCCCGGTGCCGCTGGGAGACCGCGCCCAGCCGGCCGGGCAGGTCCCGCTGCCGGGCCATGGCCAGCACCGTCCGTGAGATCCCGGCGACCAGGGCCAGCAGCGCCCCCAGCGTGGCCAGGGCCGCGGCGGCGGTGACCAGCACGGCGCCGGCGGCCGTGGTCCCGGCGGACCATCCCGCGCGCTCGACCACCGTGAGCAGCGGCGCGGTCGCCGCCGCGAGCCGGTCCGCCCCGAGGAACCGGAGCAGGCCCAGCCCCAGCGCAGCGTAGAGCAGCAGGGTGAGCGCCAGGGCGCCGAGCACCGCCCGGGGGATGGTCCGGGCCGGGTCGCGGACCTCCTCGCCGAGGGTGGCCACGCGGGCGTAGCCGGCGAAGGCGAAGAAGAGGGTCCCCGCCGCGGGCAGCACGCCCCATCCGCTGCCCTCCCACCCGGGCACCGCGCCGGCCGCCGGGCCCGGGACGGTGTGGAGCAGCACCACCACGGCCAGCAGCACGGCCAGGACGGGGACGACCAGCAGCTTCGTCAGCCGGGCGGTGCGGCTCACCCCGCCGAGGTTCACCGCCGTCAACCCCAGGACGGCGACGACGGCGAGCAGCCGCGCCCCGGCGTCGCCGGCCCCCAGCAGCTCGGCGGTGTACAGGCCGAAGGTCAGCGACATGGCCGCCGCGGAGGCGGTCTTGCCGGTGACGAAGCCCCACCCGGCCACGAAGCCCGGCCACGGGCCGAGCTGCTGGTTCGCGTAGAGGTAGGTCCCGCCCGAGGCCGGGTGCACGGCGGCCAGCTGGGCGGTGGACGTCGCGTTGCACCAGGCGACCACCGCCGCGAGCAGCAGCGCCGCGGGCAGCCACGGCCCGGCGTGGGCGGCGGCCGGGGCGAACGCCACGAACACCCCCGCCCCGACCATGGAGCCCACCCCGATCACGGTGGCGTCGAAGGTGCCCAGACGGCGGGCGAGGGCCGGCTGGCCGGGGGCGCTGCTCATGGGTGGTCCTGTCGTCGTCCCGGGGCCCGGAGGGCGGGCTGTAAACTCGTTCCCGAACGAGAGTAGGGGCACCGGGTGAACCCCCGGCAAACGCGCGATCCGCGCGGCCCCGTCCGGACCTCCCGAACAACGAAGGGTTTTTGAGTGCTGCGCACACACAACCTCGGCGAGCTGCGCGCCGAGCACATCGGAGAGACCGTCACGCTGGCCGGCTGGGTCGGCCGGCGCCGCGACCACGGAGGGGTGGCCTTCCTGGATCTGCGCGACGCCTCCGGGGTCGCGCAGATCGTGGTGCGCGACGAGGCGGACTTCCACCACCTGCGCAACGAGTTCGTGCTCCGGATCACCGGCACCGTGGAGCGCCGCCCGGAGGCAACGAGAACCCGGCCCTGGCCACCGGCGAGGTCGAGGTCATCGCCGAGACCGTGACCGTGCTCAACACCGCGGCCGCGCTGCCCTTCCAGATCGACGAGCACGTGGAGGTCGGCGAGGACGCCCGCCTGCGGCACCGCTACCTGGACCTGCGCCGGCCCGAGCCGGCCCGCATCATGCGGCTGCGCTCCGACGCCAACCGGGTGGCCCGGGAGCTGCTGCACGAGGACGGGTTCACGGAGGTCGAGACCCCCACGCTGACCCGCTCCACCCCCGAGGCGCCCGCGACTTCCTGGTGCCGGCCCGCCTGGCCCCCGGCTCCTGGTACGCCCTGCCGCAGTCCCCGCAGCTGTTCAAGCAGCTGCTGCAGGTCGGCGGGATCGAGAAGTACTACCAGATCGCCCGCTGCTACCGGGACGAGGACTTCCGCGCCGACCGCCAGCCGGAGTTCACCCAGCTCGACATCGAGGCCTCCTTCGTGGAGCAGGACGACGTCATCGCCCTGGGCGAGCGCATCGTGGCCGCCCTGTGGAAGCTCATCGGGGTGGAGATCCCCACCCCGATCCGCCGGATGACCTACGCCGAGGCGATGGCGAAGTACGGCTCCGACAAGCCGGACCTGCGCTTCGGCCTCGAGCTCACCGAGCTCACCGACTACTTCCAGGACACCACCTTCCGCGTGTTCAAGGCCCCCTACGTGGGTGCCGTGGTCATGCCCGGCGGGGCCTCCCAGCCGCGCCGCACCCTGGACGCGTGGCAGGAGTGGGCCAAGCAGCGCGGCGCCAAGGGCCTGGCCTACGTGCTGGTCGGGGAGGACGGCACGCTGAGCGGTCCCGTGGCCAAGAACATCACCGAGGCCGAACGCGAGGGCCTGCCCGCCGCGACCGGCGCGCAGCCCGGGGACTGCATCTTCTTCGCCGCCGGTGAGAAGAAGTCCTCCCGCGCCCTGCTGGGCGCGGCGCGCGTGGAGATCGGCCACCGCACCGGGCTGATCGACGAGGACGCCTGGGCGTTCGTGTGGGTCGTGGACGCGCCCCTGTTCGAGTCGGCCGCCGAGGCCGTGGAGTCCGGCGACGTCGCCGTGGGCGCGGGCCAGTGGACCGCCGTGCACCACGCGTTCACCTCGCCCAAGCCCGAGTTCCTGGACACCTTCGACCAGGACCCCGAGCACGCCCTGGCCTACGCCTACGACATCGTGTGCAACGGCAACGAGATCGGCGGCGGCTCCATCCGCATCCACCAGCAGGACGTCCAGCGGCGGGTCTTCGAGATCATGGGCATCGGCCAGGAGGAGGCCGACGAGAAGTTCGGCTTCCTGCTCGAGGGCTTCAAGTACGGCGCGCCCCCGCACGGCGGCATCGCCTTCGGCTGGGACCGCGTGGTCGCCCTGCTGGCCGGGACCGACTCCATCCGCGAGGTCATCGCGTTCCCGAAGACCGGCAACGGCTACGACCCGCTGACGGCCGCCCCGGCGCCGATCACCCCGCAGCAGCGCAAGGAGGCCGGGGTCGACGCCAGGCCCGAGCCCAAGGCCGCGTCCCAGGGCAAGCAGGCCGAGGGCAAGCAGGCCGAGGGCAAGCAGGCCGACGGCCGGGCGTCCGGAACGCCGCGGGGCGAGGACGTCCGCGCCGCACAGGACGTCACGGAGCAGGCCACCGGCGGCGGGTTCGGGGCCGCGGCCACGCCCGCGCAGTAGGCTACGGCTCACCGGAGGGCCGGGCCCCGTCCTTCCGGACGGGGCCCGGCCCTCGCCGTGCGGTCCGGTCCCGGCCGCCGCGATCCAGGGGGATGCCGTGACCCGAGACCCTGCCGCCGCCCGCGCCGCCTTCCTCGAGGCCGGGGCGTGGTTCGCCGAGCTCGTCGAGGAGCTGCGGCCGCACCACTGGACCCGCCCCGCGCTGGGCTCCTGGGACGTCCGCGCCCTTGTGGGCCACACCCACCGGGCCCTCGTCACCCTCGCCGACTACCTGGGCACGCCGGCGGAGGAGGCGGTGTGCACCGCCACCGGGCAGTACTACGCCCTGTCCGCCGCGGCCACGGATCCCGCGGCGGTCGCCGCCCGCGGCACGGCGGCCGGCCAGGAGCTGGGCCGGCACCCGGGGGCCACGGTCCGGGCGTCCCTGGAGCGGGCCCGCCGGGCGCTGGCCCGGGTGCCCGTCGAGGAGGACCCGGTGATCCGCACCGTGGTCGGCGGCACGCGGCTCGGCGCCTACGTCCCCACGCGCACCTTCGAGCTGGCCGTCCACGGCCTCGACGTCGCCGCCGCCTGCGGCCTGGACCGCCGGCCCCCGGAGGCCGTGCTGGTCGACGCCGGGCACACCGCGATCGAGATCGCGGTACCGGCCGGACGGCTGCCCGAGATGCTGCTGGCGCTCACGGGCCGACGGGGGCTGCCGCCGGGCTTCACCGTGCTGCCCTGAGCCCGGTGCTGGGCTGAGCGCACGTCCGTTGTGCGTCCCGTGCCGCTGTGCGACCCGGCCCGCTGCCGGCGCCCTGTAGCTGCCCGCCCGTCGCCCGGCGAGCGCCGTGCTGCTGCCCGTCCTTCGCCGCCGTGGGAGCACTGCCGCGGCGAACTCCGTCCCGCGGCGTGCCTTCCGGCGCTGTGGGCGCGCTGCTGCCGCGAGCCCCGCTGCTCGCAGCCCCGTGCCGCTCCCGGCGCACCGGTCAGTTGCGCAGGCTCTCCAGGTGCGGGGCGCGCTCGTGCGCGCCGGGCAGCGGCTCGCGGCCACGGCCCAGCAGGAACCACAGCGGCACCACCAGCAGCACGAGGACCGCGCCCGCCCACACCCAGGCGGCCGAGAGCACGTACTCCAGGCCCGTCAGCACCAGGGCCACGGCCATCAGCGCGGCCCCGGCCGCCCCGAGGAGGCGGGCGCCCGCCGTGCGCGCGAGCTTGGCGGTGGCCGCGCAGGCCAGCCCGTAGTACAGCGCCACGAGCACCGAGATCACCCCGACCGTGTCGTCGAAGAGCCGGCCCGAGAACGTCATCCAGGCCGCGGCCACGGCCGCGGTGGTCCACGTCGCGAAGGACAGGGACAGGAACCGCCGGGGCAGGTGCCCGCCGCGCGCCATCGACATCAGCCCGCGCGAGGTGGGGATCATGGTCGTCCCGATCGAGGCGGCCGCCGAGACCGCCACGAGCCCGGCCAGCAGCGGTGAGCCCACCGAGGCCCCGGGCACGTAGGACCAGCCGATGACGGCGTAGACGGCGGCGACCACCGTCAGCGCGATCCACGCCGAGACGCGCGGCGCGCGCTGGGTGGTGGACTCCTCGGTGAGGGAGAACGTCGAGTCCCAGCCCCAGTACAGGAACAGGGCCAGGAGCAGGGCGGCGGCCACGTTGCCCGCCGTGAGCTCCCCGCCGGCCAGGACGGCGGTGTAGAAACCGCTCCACTCGCCCCCGGCCTCGGCCGCGCCCTCGACGACGGGGGCCGTGCGCGTGGCCCACACCAGCAGCCCCACCCCGGCCAGCTGCAGGGCGGCGAAGACCGCCTGCACCGCCGCGGAGACGCGGATCCCGGTCGAGGAGATCGCCGCGAAGACCGCCATGAGCGCCGCGGCCACCGCGGTGACGGCCCACGGGCCGGGCTCGGCGCCCAGGGCGAAGAGCGCCGAGTCGGCCGTGACCCACGCCAGGGAGGCGAGCACGAGGGTCGCGGAGAGCCACAGCCCCCACCCGCCCAGGAAGCCCACGAACGCCCCGTAGGCCTCCCGGGCCCAGCGGTAGACGGTGCCCTGGTCCTCGTAGAGCTCGTCCAGCCGGGCGAAGCAGACGGAGACGACCGCCATCGGGACCACCGCGGCCACCAGCACCACCGGGGTCCACCGGCCCACCAGGGCGTGCATGAGCCCGAGCGTGACCACCACGGAGTAGAGCGGGGCGATCGAGGTCGCGCCGATCACGGCGGAGGTGGCCGTGGAGATGGACCGGGGGAGCAGGTGGGCGGTCACAGCAGGCCCTTCTTGTCGATGATGTTGGGCACGAAGCGGCACCAGTAGTCGGTGAGCGGGCCGTCGGACTCGCGGATGCCGATGCCGGCGGCGCCGTCGTCGCCGACCACCCAGGAGCCCACCACGGGGTGGTTGGGCGCCCCGTCCGAGCCGGGGAAGTTCCGCAGCGGCACGTAGGCCTGCCACACGTCCATCGGGGAGTCGTGGGGGCGCGGGGAGCGCACGTGCACGTCCCGGGCGCGGATCTCGATCCCGTCGCCCTCGCGGCCGAAGATGGGCTTGCGCACCCATTCCGCCAGGCCGTTCGGCCCGTCCGTGTAGGCGGGCAGCAGCAGGGGGTGGTCGGGGAAGCACCGCCACAGCGCCACGAGCAGCAGCTTGGTGGAGCAGAACATCTTCCAGGCGGGCTCGTACCAGTGGTGCATCAGCAGCGGGTCGTGCAGCACGAAGCCGCCCGGCTCGTCGTCGACCATCACCTCCCACGGGTGCAGGGCGAAGAGCTCCTCGATGCCGGAGACCACCGTGGGGTCGTCGACGTCCCCGGAGGCGTGCACCCAGGAGTTCGAGCGGGTGTCGAAGCGCACGTCCTCCACGGGCAGCAGCACCGTGCGGTAGCCGGCCTCCGCGGCGGTCGCGGCGAGCACCGCCGCGTTCGCGGCGTCCTCCCCGCTCTCCTCCGCCCGGGTGTAGGCCACGTGCAGGGTCTTCGTCGCGGACGACGGCAGCCGCTGCCGCCAGCGCTGGACGAGCATCGGCCACAGGCCGTTGAGCTGGTCGAACTCCGCGTGGTCCTCGCCGAGTCCGGGGTGCAGCGCCTCCATGCGCGACCACTGGCACACGGCGCCCTCCACCAGGCCGGTGGGGGTGTCGCCGTTGAACTCGAGCATCTTCGCCGGGCCCGTGCCGTCCCAGGCCAGGTCGAAGCGGCCGTAGACCGAGGGCTCGCGCAGGCTCAGGGAGTGCTGGGCGAGCTCGAACGCGGCCTCGGAGAGCCCGAGGGTGCCCAGCGCGCCGGTGGCCATGTAGCGGGCGGCCTCCATCGTCATCCGGTAGAGCTCGTCGGTGGCGGCCTCCAGCTCGGCCACCTCGTCCGGGGACAGGACGTAGGCGGCCGTCTCGTTCCAGTAGGAGAACCGGGTGCCGTCCGGGCGCTCGGTGAGGGCGTAGGTGAGGCCCTCCTCGTGCACGGTCCGCTCCCACCTGGGCCGGGGCGGGAGCCCGTCGACGCGCCGCATCAGGAGCCCCAGCCGCTCGTGGAGCCGCCGAAGCCCTTCGACACCCCGGACCGGCCCACGGAGGTCCCGGACGGGGCGAAGCCCCGGGCCACGGTGGCGGAGGCCGGCGGGCGGGCGGTCGTGAAGCCGGAGGAGGGCGGTACGGGGGAGCCCACCGGCGGCACGGTGAGGGAGCGGCCGGCGTTGAGGAACAAGAACATGGGCACGAACGAGCCGCGCGGGCGCCCGGCGTCGTCGCACTCGTCGTCGTCCACGCGCACCTCCTCGCCCGTCTCCGGGTCCTGCTGCACGCAGATCTGGGCGTAGTCGGCGTCGACCTCCTGCGCGTCCTCGCCGCAGCCGGTGAGCGTGACGACGAGGGCGCCGATCGAGGCGGCGCTCATGATGCGGGTCGTGGGGCGTGGTGACACGGCGGGTCCTCGGGTCTCGGGTCGTCGGGGCGGCCGGGAGCCGTCCGCCCTCCCATCCTCGGGCACGGGGGGCCCCGCTGTCGCGCGGCCGCGCCGCTGCCGCCGCTGCCGCCGGTGCGGGCGGCGGTGCGGGGCCGGGCACGGCGACGGTCCGGGGCGCTGGCTCATCCCAGAGAGATCACGGCGGCGGTGTGGGCCAGGCCGATCAGCACGCCGATCAGCGCCCCGGCCACCGTCTGCCCCGGGGTGTGGTCGCCCGTGCGCACCCGGGACAGGGCCACCAGGACCGGGACCGGGGCCGCGAGCGGCACGGCCCACGGGGCGGTCAGGGCGCCGAGGCCCACGGCCCAGCACGCGGCCATCGCCACGTGGGCGGAGACCTTCCAGCGCAGCGTCAGGGCCATCAGCACGAGGAGGCCCAGCAGGACGAACGCGGTGGTCACCGGCACGAGCACCGGGGCCCCCAGCCGCAGCTCGGCCGCCAGCACCAGGGCGGTGAGCACGCCCGTGGCGGCGTGGACGGGCAGCCGCTGCGCCCGCGAGCGCACGAAGTGCCCGTCCACCATCCCGCGGCGGGCGAGGACGCGCAGCACGAGCATCGGCAGCGACGCCACGAGCACCGCCGTCCCGAGTCCCCACAGCACCCCCGTCCACCCGGCGGACCGCCACCCGGCGAGCACCAGGAGGCACAGCACCAGCGGGGCCGGCGCGAACACCTCCGCCACCAGGGCGGCGGGCCGCGCCCGCACGGGTGCCGGGGCCGCGGGGGACGTCATGGCACGAGGGTAGCCGGGACCCCGCCCCGCCCCTGTGGTGGACTGGACCCATGCGCATCGTTCTGCAACGGGTGACCCGGGCCGCCGTGACCGTCGAGGGCACGGTGGTGGGCCGGCTCGAGGAGCCCGGGCTGGTCGCCCTGGTGGGCGTCACCCACGACGACGACGCCGCCACCGCGGCGCGGCTGGCCGAGCGCACCTGGCATCTGCGGCTGCTGGAGGGCGAGCGCTCCTGCGCGGAGCTCGGCGCCCCGGTGCTGGCGATCAGCCAGTTCACCCTCTACGGCGACGCCCGCCGGGGCCGGCGCCCCTCGTGGTCGGCCGCCGCGCCCGGAGCGGTCTCGGAGCCGCTCTTCGACGCCTACGTGCACGCGCTGCGCGAGCTCGGCGCGCACGTGGAGACCGGCCGCTTCGGGGCCCGGATGCAGGTGGAGCTCGTCAACGACGGCCCGGTCACCCTGGTCCTGGACAGCGCCGAGCTGGACCGGCCGCGGCGGGCCTGAGCGCGGCCGGACAGCCGGCCCGGCACGGGCCGGGACCGGGGACCGGGCCGAGGGCTAGTCTGGACGGCGTGACCGGCTCCCTCTTCGACGACCTCGACCCCACCGGCTCCGGCGCGAGCGGGCCCCACGAGGAGGCCCCGCCCGGCCGGGCACGGCGGCCCCGCGGCCGCTCCCCGCTGGCGGTGCGGATGCGCCCGCGCAGCCTCGACGAGATCGTCGGCCAGCAGCACCTGCTCCGCCCCGGGTCCCCGCTGCGGGTGCTGGCGGGGGAGGACCGCGGCCCGGCCGGACCGTCGTCGATCATCCTCTGGGGCCCCCCGGGCACCGGCAAGACCACCCTGGCCCACGTGATCGCCCGCGGGGTGTCCCGCAAGTTCGTGGAGCTGTCCGCGATCACCGCCGGCGTCAAGGACGTGCGCCGGGTGATGGACGAGGCGCTGACCGACCGGGACCTGCACGGGCGCACCACGGTGCTGTTCCTGGACGAGATCCACCGCTTCACCAAGGCCCAGCAGGACGCCCTGCTGCCCGGGGTGGAGAACCAGTGGGTGGTGCTGGTGGCGGCCACCACGGAGAACCCGTCGTTCTCCGTGATCTCCCCGCTGCTCTCGCGCTCGCTGCTGCTGACCCTGCAGCCGCTGCAGCGGGCCGACATCGCCGGGCTGCTGGAGCGCGCCGTCGCCGACCCCCGGGGGCTCGACGGGAAGGTGGAGCTGTCCGCGGAGGCGCGCGAGCACCTGCTGGACCTGTGCGGCGGGGACGCCCGCAAGGCCCTGACCTCCTTGGAGGCCGCCGCCGGCGTGGCCTTCTCGGAGCTGGACCGGGAACCGGGCCCCGAGCCGGACCGGGAGCCCGCGGACGGGGACGCCGCGATTCCCGTGATCACCCGCGAGCACGCGGAGGAGGCCCTGGACCGGGCCGCCGTGCGCTACGACAAGAACGGGGACCAGCACTACGACGTGGTGAGCGCCTTCATCAAGTCGATCCGCGGCTCCGACGTGGACGCCGCGATGCACTACCTCGCCCGGATGCTCGAGGCCGGGGAGGACCCGCGGTTCATCGCCCGCCGGCTCATCATCTCCGCCTCGGAGGACATCGGCACCGCCGACCCCACCGCGCTGCAGACCGCGGTGGCCGCCGCCGATGCCGTCCAGCTCATCGGCATGCCGGAGGGACGGATCCCGCTGGCCCAGGCCGTCGCCCACCTCGCCACGGCCCCGAAGTCCAACGCCGCCTACACCGCGCTCAACGAGGCGGTCGCCGATGTCCGCGCGGGCCGGGCCGGCCCGGTGCCGCCGCACCTGCGCGACGCCCACTACCCAGGAGCCGGACAGCTCGGCCACGGCCGGGACTACGTGTACTCCCACGACGAGCCCAACGGCGTGGCCGCCCAGCAGTACCCGCCCGACGAGCTCGTCGGCACCGACTACTACCGGCCCGTCGACCGGGGGCGGGAGCGCCAGATCGCCCAGCAGCTGGAGGTGCTGCGCGGCATCGTCCGGGGCCGGTGACCGCCCACCGGGCCCACCTCACCGGCCGAACAGGTGGCGCACCACCGAGGCCGCCGTGCGCTCGTCGATCACCAGGTCCGTGACCACCCCGGCCCGCAGGGCCCCCACCACGCCCGGCACCTTGTGGTCCCCGGCCACCACGCACAGCCGGCGCGGGATCCGCCGCAGCTCCATCGGCGTGGGCCCGCTCGCCCGGCGGTTGAGGTCCAGGTCGGCGTAGGACCCGTCCTCGCGCAGGAAGACCGTGCACACGTCCCCGACCACCCGCTGCGCCGCCAGCTCCCGGAAGTCCTCGTCCGAGAGGTAGCCGTTGCTGTACACCTGGGAGATCATCGGCCCCCGGAACGCCCCCACGCTGAACACCGCCAGGTCCGCGCCGTTGCGCGCCGCCAGGACCCGGCGCACCGAGGACTCCTGCCACATCAGCGTGCGGGTCTGGACGTTGTCGAAGAACGCCGGGGTGGGGAAGGGCAGCAGCGCGGCCCCGAACGCGGTCGACATCCGGCCCAGCAGGGCCGAGGACTGCGCCGCCCCCGGGGAGCGGGCGCTGAACGCGCCGTTCATCTGCACCACGAGGGTGTCGCGCGTCGTCTTGGGGTGCAGGTGGCCGGCGATCGCGGAGGTCGTCGTGCCCCACGCGACCGCCAGGGTCATCCCGTCCCCGAACCACTCCCCGAGCATCCCCGCGGCCGAGCGCGCCACCGACTCCAGCCGCTGCGGGTCCGTGGCCCCCCGCGGGGTGCCCGTCACGTGCACCGTGACCCCGAAGGCCTCCCGCAGCCGGTGGGACAGGTCGTGCCCCGCGTCCGGGGGAGCGGAGAGGCTGATCCGCACGATGCCCCGGTCCCGCGCCGCCTGCAGCATCCGCGAGACCGTGGGGCGGGAGACGCCGAAACGGTCCGCGACCGCCTCCATCGTCATGCCCTGCACGTAGTACAGCTCCGCCGCGTGGTGGAGCTCGGCATCACCGTGCACTGTTACGTCCCTTCCCTGCACGTCCGTTCATTCCATTTGAGCATAGGTGCACTTCCCCGCAGAGTGTGAGTCAGACCACAGCGCCATTCCACGACCTGCCCGAAAGGCTCTCCACCATGGCCCATCCCACCCTGTCACCCGCCGCGCGGGAGCACGCGCTCGCCGAGTTCGCGGACGGCCCCGAGCTGGACGTCCTCGTCGTCGGCGGCGGCATCACCGGCGCCGGCATCGCCCTCGACGCCGTCACCCGCGGCCTGCGCACCGGCATCGTCGAGGCCCAGGACTGGGCCGGCGGCACGTCCCAGTGGTCCTCCAAGCTCGTCCACGGCGGACTGCGCTATCTCCAGCAGCTCGACTTCAAGCTCGTCTCCGAGGCGCTGCGGGAGCGCGAGCTGCTGCTGGACTTCCTCGCACCCCACCTCGTGAAGCCCGTGCCCTTCCTGTACCCGCTGACCCACCGCTTCTGGGAGCGGCCCTACGTGACGGCCGGCATCGGCCTCTACGACGCCCTCGCCCACATCGGCGCCAAGGTCGCGACGCTGCCCTACCAGCGCCACTACGGCTTCAAGGGCGTCCAGCGGGTCTTTCCCGACGTCAAGCCCGGGTCCATGGTCGGCGCGGTGAAGTACTGGGACGGGCAGGTGGACGACGCCCGCCTCGTCCTGACCATCGTGCGCACCGCCGTGCGCTACGGCGCGCTGGCCGCCAACCGCACCCGGGCGGTGGACTTCCCGAAGGACGAGTCCGGGCGCGTGGTCGGGGCCACCCTCCAGGACCTCGAGACGGGTGAGCGGCGCACGGTCCGGGCCAAGACCGTGATCGCCGCCACCGGGGTGTGGACGGAGCAGACCCAGGACCTGGCCCACGCCGAGGGCGGACTGAAGGTGCTCGCCTCCAAGGGCATCCACATCATCGTGCCGCGCGAGCGGATCCGCGGCGAGAGCGGGCTGATCCTGCAGACGGAGAAGTCCGTGCTGTTCATCATCCCGTGGGCGCGGTACTGGATCATCGGCACGACCGACACCCCCTACCACCAGGACCTCGTGAACCCGGTGGCCACCGCGGAGGACATCGACTACGTCATCGACCACGCCAACGTGGTCCTGGACCGGCCGCTCACCCGCGAGGACGTCATCGGCACCTACGCCGGGCTGCGGCCGCTGCTGCAGCCGGGCACGAAGAAGGGCGACGGGGACGCGCAGTCCACGAAGATCTCCCGCGAGCACACCGTCACCGAGGTCGCCCCCGGCATGATCACCATCGCCGGCGGCAAGCTCACCACCTACCGGGTGATGGCCGAGGACGCCGTGGACCTCGCCCTGGGGAAGGAGCGGGCCGAGGCCGTGCCCTCGGTCACCGACCGCACCCCGCTGCTGGGTGCGGAGGGGTACCTGGCGCTGAGCCGCCAGGCCGCGGCACTGGGCGCACGCTACGACTGGAACGAGGAGCGGGTGCAGCACCTGCTCGGCCGCTACGGGTCTTCCATCACCGAGATCACCGAGCTCGTGGAGGACCGCCCCGACCTGGGCCGCCCCCTGGAGGGCGCCCCGGCCTACCTGCGGGCGGAGATCGTCCACGCCTGCACCCACGAGGGCGCGCTGCACCTGGAGGACCTCTACGACACCCGCACCCGGCTCACCTGGGAGCAGGCCCGCCACGGGCTGGACGCGGTCGAGGAGATCGCCGACCTCGCCGCCGAGGCCCTCGGCTGGGACGGGCGCCGGCGCGCGGCGGAGGTCGAGGCCTACCGGGCCCGCTGCCAGGCGGAGGACGCGGCCGCGGCCGCCCCCGACGAGGCCGCGGCCGCGGCGGCCCGGGCCGCCGCACCCGACGTGCTGGACCTCGTCCGCCCGTCCGGCGGCTGAGGCCGCCCCACCAGCCACCACCTCTCCACCCCCGGCCCGCCCGACGGGCGGGCCGGTCCGTCCGCACCCACCGAGGAGTCGCAGTGCTGTCCATGTCCAACGTCCTGGCCCAGACCGTGGTGCCAACCGTTCCCATCCCGCTCTCCACCGTGTTCTGGTCCGAGGTCGCCGGCACCGCGATGCTGCTGCTGCTCGGCTGCGGTGTCGTCGCCAACGCCGTGCTGCCGAGGACCAAGGGCCTCGGCGGCGGGTTCCTGATGATCAACTTCGGCTGGGGCCTGGCCGTGTTCGCCGGTGTGTTCGTGGCCTACCAGTCCGGCGCCCACATCAACCCCGCCGTGACCGTGGGCCTGTGGGCCAGCGGCGCCGAGGAGTACGCCCCCGGTGTGGCCATCACCCTGGTCAGCACGCTCGTCTACTTCGCCGGCGAGCTCCTCGGCGGCATCCTGGGCGCCGTCCTCGCGTTCCTGGCCTACAAGAAGCACTTCGACGAGGACATCGAGGAGGAGGTGCTCGGGGAGACCAAGCTCGCCGTGTTCTCCACCGGCCCGGCGGTGCGCTCCTACGGCTGGAACCTGGTCACCGAGATCATCGGCACCTTCGTCCTGGTCGCGGTGATCCTGCTCTTCGGCAACACCCCGTCCCAGCTCGGCCCGCTGGCCGTGGCCCTGCTCGTGGTCGGCATCGGCGCCAGCCTCGGCGGGCCCACGGGCTACGCCATCAACCCCGCCCGTGACCTCGGCCCGCGCATCGCCCACGCCCTCCTGCCCATCCGCGGCAAGGGCGGCAGCGACTGGGCCTACGCCTGGGTGCCGGTCCTCGGGCCGATCCTCGGCGCCCTGCTCGCCGGCGGCTTCTACCAGCTCTATTCGAACCCGCCGGCTGATCCGGCCGCCCCACCCGTCCGACCCGCAGCACACCACCCCGCAGCACACCACAACGAAGTGAGGTACTACCCGTGAGCACCGAACCGCAGCACGTCATGGCCATCGACCAGGGCACCACCAGCACCCGGGCGATCATCTTCGACCACCGGGGCGCCATCGTCAGCACCGGCCAGCTCGAGCACGAGCAGATCTTCCCGCGCGCCGGCTGGGTGGAGCACGACGCGATGGAGATCTGGCGCAACGTCCGCAAGGTCGTCGCCGACGCCGAGGCCTCCGCCGAGATCGGCGCCCGGGACCTGGCCGCCGTGGGCATCACCAACCAGCGCGAGACCACGGTGGTCTGGGACCGCACCACCGGCGAGCCCGTCTACAACGCCATCGTCTGGCAGGACACCCGGACCCAGAAGATCGTCGAGGAGCTCGGCGGCGACGCCGGCCCCGACCGCTACAAGGACCGGGTGGGGCTGCCGCTGGCCAGCTACTTCTCCGGCCCGAAGGTCAAGTGGATCCTGGACAACGTGGACGGTGCCCGGGAGCGCGCCGAGCGCGGGGACCTGCTGATGGGCAACACCGACGCGTGGCTGGTGTGGAACATGACCGGCGGCGTGGACGGCGGGGTGCACGTCACCGACGTGACCAACGCCTCGCGCACCATGCTGATGAACCTGGAGACCCTCGACTGGAACGAGGAGATCTGCGCCGACATGGGCATCCCCATGTCGATGCTGCCCCAGATCCGCTCCTCCTCCGAGGTCTACGGCAAGGGCCGCACCCGCGGCTTCCTCAAGGACGTGCCCATCGCCGGCATCCTGGGCGACCAGCAGGCCGCGATGTTCGGGCAGGCCTGCTTCGAGAAGGGCATGGGCAAGAACACCTACGGCACGGGCAGCTTCGTGCTGATGAACGTGGGCACCGAGGTGGTGCACTCCCAGAACGGCCTGCTGAGCACCGTGTGCTACAAGATCGGCGACCAGGACGCCGTCTACGCCCTGGAGGGCTCGATCGCGGTGACCGGGTCCCTGGTCCAGTGGCTGCGCGACAACCTGGGGATCATCTCCTCCGCGCCCCAGGTCGAGTCCCTGGCCGCGTCGGTCGAGGACAACGGCGGGGCCTACTTCGTCCCGGCCTTCAGCGGGCTCTTCGCCCCGTACTGGCGCTCGGACGCCCGCGGCGCCCTCGTGGGGCTGACCCGCTACGTGAACAAGGGCCACATCGCCCGGGCCGCCCTGGAGGCCACGGCCTACCAGTCCCGCGAGGTGGTCGAGGCCATGAACGCCGACGCCGGGGTGGACATCACCGAGCTCAAGGTGGACGGCGGGATGACCGCCAACGAACTGCTCATGCAGTTCCAGGCGGACCAGCTCGGGGTGCCCGTGATCCGCCCGCAGGTCACCGAGACCACGGCCCTCGGCGCCGCCTACGCCGCCGGCATCGCCGTGGGCTTCTGGTCCGGGACTGAGGAGGTCACCGCGAACTGGGCCGAGGACAAGCGCTGGGAGCCGCAGGTGGACGACGCCGAGCGGGGGCGGCTGTTCCGCAACTGGCAGAAGGCCGTGACCAAGACCTTCGACTGGGTGGACGAGGACGTCGACTGACCCCTCCGCCACGGCGGGCCCACCGCGGGGCGCCACCCGGCACGTCCGGGTGGCGCCCCGCCACGCTCCCCGGGGGCGCGCCGCGGGCCCGTGCACGCTATACTGGACCGTCGGCCGGCAAGGCCCGTGCTCCCGCACGTCCGGCGCCCCGCCTCAACCACGGTGCGCGGCGCGCGGCCACGGCGCTTGTAGGACCGGAGGATTGCGGCTGATCCTCACCTCTCCGGCGGGACCGATCCCGTCCTCGGAGGCCGGACCGACCAGAACACGCTGCCCCCGCACCGCACCCCGGGCGGGGGAGAGCACCGCATTGTGAAAGGTAAACGTGGCTAACAACACGCGTGCGCGCCGTCAGGTGCGCAAGTCCCGCGCCCTCGGGATCGCCCTGACCCCGAAGGCCGAGAAGTACTTCGAGCGCCGTCCCTACGGCCCCGGTGAGCACGGCCGTGCCCGCCGCAAGGCCGACTCGGACTACGCCGTCCGTCTGCGCGAGAAGCAGCGTCTCCGCGCGCAGTACAACATCCGCGAGAAGCAGATGCACATCGCCTACGTGGAGGCCAAGCGCCAGGAGGGGCAGACCGGTGAGAACCTGGTCGCCCTGCTGGAGTCCCGCCTCGACGCCCTGGTGCTGCGCTCCGGCTTCGCCCGGACCATGGCCCAGGCCCGTCAGATGGTCGTGCACCGCCACATCATGGTGGACGGCCAGCGGGTGGACCGCCCCTCCTACAGCGTGAAGGAGGGTCAGCTCATCCACGTGCACCCCAAGTCGGAGAAGATGGCGCCCTTCCAGGTCGCCGCCGCCGGCGCGCACCAGGCCGTGCTGCCCGACACCCCGGGCTACCTCGACGTGTCGATCGAGAAGCTGCAGGCCAAGCTGGTGCGCAAGCCCAAGCGCGCCGAGGTCCCCGTGACCTGCGAGGAGCAGCTCGTGGTGGAGTACTACGCCCGCATGGCCTGATCCCTGCGGGCTCCTGTCCCGGCACGGCCGGGACAGGGCCTCACCGGCGGAGAGCCCGCGGCGCCAGCGCCGCGGGCTCTTCCGTTGGGTACAGTTGATCCCCGGGCACCGCACCGGTGCCCGTGCCGAACGCCCGGGGCGGTCCCGCCGCCCCGTCCCCCAGGACCCGACCAGCAAGGAGCGCGCCGCCCCATGACCGGTGGAGAAATCGCAGGACTGCTCGCCGCGGGGGTGTTCGCCGTGCTGGTTCTCCTGCTTGCCGTGCCGATCCTCAAGCTCGGCAGGGTCTTCGACGAGCTGCGGCTGACGATCCGCTCGCTCAACAACGAGACCGTCCCGCTGATCGACGAGGTCACCCGCACCGTGTCGACCACGAACTCCCAGCTCGAGAAGGTCGACGGCATCACGACCAACGTCTCCGACGCCTCCGCGAACGTCTCGGCGCTGTCCTCCCTGGTGGCCTCCACCGTGGGGCAGCCGCTGATCAAGGTCGCGGCGTTCTCCCACGGGGTCCGCCGCGCGTTCACCGGTGACGCCGCCGCCCCGGGCTCCCACCGGGCCGAGCGCTTCGGCCCCGCCGAGGGGCCCGGCCGCGCCGCGGGCACCGCGGGCCCGGGGGAGGACCGGCCATGAGCTTCTGGGGCAAGATCGCCCTCGTGGCCGCCGGCGGCCTGCTGGGCGCCGCCGCCACGCGGATCCCCCGCACCCGGGGCCGGGACCTCTCGGTGCCCGGAGCAGCCGGGCCGGGACGCACCCCGCGGGCCGGCGACTGGCGCTCCCGGCTCTACCGCTTCGCCGCCACCGTCCGGGCGGGGATGGACGAGCGGGAGGCCGAGCTGCGCGAGTCCTTCGGCGTGCGCGCCCCCGGGACCGGGTCCTCCCGCCTGACCGGCGGCACGGCGGCCCCGCGCGTGCTCGACGGCACCGCGGCCCCGCAGGAGGGCCGCGCCCCGGAGGAGCCCACCGACCCCCCGACACCCCCGTCGACACCCCCCTCGACCCACCGCGAAGGAAAGCACCGGTAATGCTGTCTCAGGAAATCACCAAGCGCTGGCTGGACTACTTCGAAGGCCAGGGCCACACCGTGGTGCCCTCCGCCTCGCTGATCTCCAGCCAGCCCGGTGCCATGTTCACGATCGCCGGCATGGTGCCGTTCATCCCGTACTTCCTCGGTCAGGAGACGGCCCCCTACCGGCGGGCCACCTCCATCCAGAAGTGCATCCGCACCCTCGACATCGAGGAGGTCGGCAAGACCGCCCGCCACGGCACGTTCTTCCAGATGGCCGGCAACTTCTCCTTCGGCGACTACTTCAAGGAGCGCGCCATCCCCATGGCGTGGGAGCTGCTCACCGGCCCGCTCGAGAAGGGCGGCTTCGGCCTCGACCCGGAGCGGCTGTGGGTGACCGTCTACGAGGGGGACGAGGAGTCCTACGCCCTGTGGAAGGACACCGTGGGCGTGCCCGCCGAGCGGATCCAGCGGATGGGCCGCGACGAGAACTACTGGGACACCGGCCAGCCCGGCCCCGCGGGCCCGGACTCCGAGATCTTCTACGACCGCGGTCCCCGCTACGGCCGGGAGGGCGGCCCGGCGGTCGACGACGACCGCTACATCGAGATCTGGAACCTCGTGTTCATGCAGTACCAGCGCGGCGAGGGCTCCGGCAAGGACTACGAGATCCTCGGCGACCTGCCGGAGCAGAACATCGACACCGGGCTGGGCGTCGAGCGCCTGGCCATGCTGCTGCAGGGCGTGGAGAACTTCTACGAGACCGACCAGGTCCGGCCCGTGCTGGACAAGGCGGCCGAGCTGTCCGGGAAGCAGTACCGCGGCTCCGAGAAGCCGGAGGAGGAGGGCTACGACGAGACGTGCGGATGCGCGTGGTCGCGGACCACGTCCGGTCCTCCCTGATGCTCATCGCCGACGGCGTCACCCCGTCCAACGAGGGCCGCGGCTACATCCTGCGCCGCCTGCTGCGCCGGGCGATCCGTGCGATGCGCCTGATGGGCGTCACCGAGCCCTGCCTGCCCGTGCTGCTGCCCGCCTCCCGGGACGCCATGCAGGGCGTGTACCCCTACGTGGGCGAGGACTTCGAGCGCATCTCCCGGATCGCCTACGCCGAGGAGAAGGCGTTCCTGAAGACCATCGAGTCCGGCACCACGCGTCTGAACGAGGCCGTGGCCGGGGCCAGGCGCCAGGGCCAGGCGGTCTCCGGGGCCGAGGCCTTCGCCCTGCACGACACCTACGGCTTCCCGATCGACCTGACCCTCGAGATGGCCGCCGAGGCCGGGGTCGCCGTCGACGAGACCGCCTTCCGCGGGCTCATGGAGGAGCAGCGGCGCCGCGCCCAGCAGGACGCGCGCGCCAAGAAGGGCGCCCACGCCGACCTCTCGGTGTTCCGCCGGCTGGTGGACGAGGGCGGCTCGGTCTTCACCGGCTACGACCGGCTGCGCGGCGAGACGGTCCTGCGGGCCCTCCTGCAGGACGGGGTGACCGTGCCCGCCGCCTCGGCGGGGGACGCCGTCGAGGTCGTCCTGGACGAGACCCCGTTCTACGCGGAGGCGGGCGGCCAGGCCGCCGACCGGGGCACGATCACCGGCGACGGGTTCGTCCTCGAGGTCACCGACGTGCAGCAGCCGGTGAAGGGCCTGTCCGTGCACAAGGCCGTCGTGCGCGAGGGCGAGGTGGTCTCCGGCAGCACGGTGCTCGCGCAGGTGGACGTGGCCCGGCGGCGCGCCGCCGAGGCCGCTCACTCCGGCACGCACATCGTCCACGCGGCCCTGCACGACATCCTCGGCCCGGAGGCCGTGCAGCGCGGGTCCTTCAACAAGGAGGGCTACCTGCGCTTCGACTTCGCCTGGGGCGAGGGCCTGCAGGAGGCCCAGCGCCAGGAGATCGAGGAGGTCTCCAACGCCGCGATCCACGAGAACTACGAGGTCGTGACGCAGGAGATGGGCCTCGCCGAGGCCAAGGCCATGGGTGCCACGTCCCTGTTCGGCGAGAAGTACGGGGACCGCGTGCGGGTGGTCGAGATGAACGGGCCGTGGTCGCGCGAGCTCTGCGGCGGCACCCACGTGGGCGCCACCGCCCAGATCGGCTCGCTCACCCTGCTCACCGAGCAGTCGGTGGGCTCCGGCAACCGCCGCGTGGAGGCGCTGGTGGGCCTGGACTCCTTCCGGCACCTCGCCGCCGAGCGCACCCTCGTGCACCAGCTCACCGACATGCTGAAGGTGCAGAGCTCCGCCGAGCTGCCCGAGCGGCTCGCCGCCACCCTCGACAAGCTCAAGTCCGCGGAGAAGGAGCTCGCCGGCCTGCGCCGCGAGAAGCTCCAGGCCCAGGCCGGCGCGCTGCTGGACGACGCCCGGCGGATCGGCCCGGTCACCGCGCTCGTGCACGACGCCGGTGAGGTGGCCGGCGCCGACGACGTCCGCGCCCTCGCCCTGGACCTGCGCGGCCGGCTCGGCCAGACCGCCGCGGTCGTCGCGGTGGCCGGTGTGGCCAAGGGCCGCCCGCTGGTCCTGGTCGCCACCACGGAGGGCGCCCGCGAGGCCGGGGTCAAGGCCGGCCGTCTGGTGCGCACCGCCGCGCAGGTCCTCGGCGGCGGCGGCGGCGGCAAGGACGACATCGCCCAGGGCGGCGGGCAGGACGCCTCCCGGATCGGGGCGGCGCTCGACGCGGTGCTGGCCGAGGTCGCCCGCGCGACAGGCGGCGCCGCCGCGTGAGCGACGACTACGTGCGGGGCCGCAGGATCGGGGTCGACGTCGGCCTGGTCCGCGTCGGGGTCGCCCTCAGCGACCCCGACGGCATCCTCGCGACCCCACTCACCACGCTGCAGCGGGACCCCCGGAAGGGCTTCGACGTGAAGCTCCTGGCCGGGCTGGTGCAGGAGCACGGCGCGGTGGGCGTCTACGTGGGGCTGCCGCGCAGCCTGAACGGCGGGGAGAACGCCTCGACCGCGATGGCCCGAGACTACGCCGCCGCGCTCGTGCGGCGCCTGCGGGCCAAGGGCTGGGAGGTGCCGGTGCGGCTGGTCGACGAGCGGCTGAGCACCGTGGACGCCCACCGGGCCCTGCTCGAGGCCGGGGTCTCGCGCCGGGAGCACAAGGACAAGGTCGACCAGGTGGCCGCCGCCACCATCCTGCAGAGCGCCGTGGACCGGGCCCGGTCCACCGGCGCGGAGCCCGGCACGCCGGTGGACCCGGCCGCACCCGGCCCGGTGCGGGCCGCCCCGACGGGAGATCTCACGCATAATGGTGGAGACCTCGACGCGGACGGTCCCGTCGCGGAGCATCCCGGGCACGGCCCCGCCCACTCCCGGGGCACCGCCGAGGACACCGCCGGACCGCCCGACCGGGCGCGGACGGAACCGTTGACGACCACCGATCCGGACGGAGAGCATTCGTGAGCGACGACCCGTACGACCAGTCGGCGCCCCGCCGCCCCGAGACCGCCCGCGAGTCCTCCGGCTCGGGCGGCCTGGGCAGCCTGTTGGACGCCCCGTCGTCGCGGGAGCCCTCCACAGGCCTGCGCGGCGTCTTCGAGCACGAGGAGCTGACCCCCGAGCAGGTCAAGCGCCGGCGCCGCCGCGGCCGGGTCTCCCTGACCACCGCCATCGCCCTGTTCCTGCTGGCCGGGCTGATCACCGTGTCCGTGCTGGCCTCCACCTTCGGCTGGTTCGAGGTGCGCGACTACCGCGGCGACGGCGAGGACCCGGTGACCTTCGCGGTGAGCGAGGGCGCCACCACCGGCCAGGTCGCCGTGGCCCTCGAGCAGCAGGGCATCGTCGCCGACGCCGAGACCTTCGTGGAGAACTTCCAGGAGGAGCACTCCGGGGAGTTCATCCAGCCGGGCGAGTACGAGCTGCGCACCGAGATGAGCTCGGAGGCCGCCGTGGGCGCGCTCATGGAGGAGGACGAGGCCACCCACTACGCGGCCATCGACCAGACCCAGCGCATGTCCGACGTCTTCGGCGTCCTCAGCGAGTCCACCGGCATCCCGGTCGAGGAGTTCGAGGCCTACGCGGAGGACACCGAGACCTTCGGCATCCCCGCCCGCTTCCCGACCCTCGAGGGCTGGCTGCACCCGGGCGAGTACCGGTTCCCGCTCGACGCCACCGCCGAGGAGGTCCTGCGGGCCATGGTCGACCGCACCCGGGCGACGCTCGAGGACAACGGGATCACCGACGAGGACGAGATCTTCGAGGTGCTCACCATCGGCTCGATCATCGAGTTCGAGGTCCAGCCCGAGCACTACGACGTCGTGGCCGGGGCCATCGAGAACCGGCTGCAGAACCCCGACGGGGAGACCTCCGGGTTCATCCAGTCCGACGCCTCCGTGACCTACGGCCTCGGCCGGAAGAGCTACGACTTCTCCGAGGAGGAGCGCCGCGACGAGTCGAACCGGTACAACACCTTCGCCAACCCGGGGCTGCCGATCGGGCCGATCGGCTCCCCGGGGGACGCCGCGATCAAGGCGGCCGCCGACCCCGAGGAGACCGGCTACTACTTCTGGGTGACCGTCGACCTGGACACCGGCGAGACGAAGTTCGCCGAGACCTACGCCGAGCACCTGGAGAACGTCGAGGAGTACAACCAGTGGTGCAGCGAGAACGAGGGCCGGTGCGGGTGAGCCCCGCCCGCGCCGCCGTGGTGGGCCACCCCATCGGGCACTCGCGCTCCCCGGACCTGCACCGGGCCGCGTACGCGGTGCTCGGCGAGGCCGTCGACTACGACGCCCACGACCTCGTCGAGGAGCAGCTGCCGGCGTTCGTCGACGCCCGCCGGGGCGACCCCGCCTGGCGCGGGCTGTCGGTGACGATGCCCCTGAAGTCGGCGGCCGCCGCGTGCGCCGACGAGCTCACGGAGCTGGGCGCCGCCGTCGGCGCGGTCAACACCCTGGTCTTCCGCCCCGACGGGACGGTGCTGGGGCACAACACGGACGTCGCCGGGATCGTGGGCGCGGTGCGCGCCGCCGGCCCGTGCCCGCGGCGCCCCGGGCCGCGGTGCTC
>NZ_MKJW01000112.1:0-24592 GCF_001942375.1 Kocuria sp. CNJ-770 | reverse complement strand
CCCGGCGAGGCGGGCGGGGACGTCGCGGTCCTCGGGCAGGAGGTCGAGGGCGGCGCGCACGTGCTCGCCGAAGGGGCGGGCTCCGCCGGGCCCGCGGCCGGTGAGCGCGGCCAGGGGCCCGGCGAGGCGGGCGGGGACGTCGCGGTCCTCGGGCAGGAGGTCGAGGGCGGCGCGCACGTGCTCGCCGAAGATCCCGGGCTGGCGGGTGGTCTGGTTGGCGCCGGTGCCGCGCAGCTCCGGCGGGCGGTCGGCGGAGAGCACGACGAGGGGCACCTCGGCGTGGTCGGCCTCCATGACCGCCGGGAGCAGGTTGCCCACCGCGGTGCCCGAGGTGGTGACCACCCCGGCCGGGCGGCCGGTGGCCCGGGCGATGCCGAGGGCGGTGAAGGCGGCGCCCCGCTCGTCCACGCGCACGTGCACCTCCAGGGCGCCGGCGGCGTGGGCGGCCGCCGCGGCGTAGGCCAGGGGCGCGGAGCGGGAGCCGGGGGCGACGACGAGGTGGCGCATCCCGGAGCCGACGAGCTCCTCGAGGACGGCGCGGGCGGTGTCGAGGGACGGTGTGGTCACAGGAGACCAGGGTAGTCCCGGGAACCGGACGGTCCCGTCCCGCCGGGCAGCGGGACGGGGACCGTCCGGTGCGGAGGTCGCTCAGTAGGAGCGGGCGGCGGTCCGGGCCGCGGCCTTGGTCTCCGCGGTGGCCTTGCCCTTGTAGCCGCGGTAGCGGGGCCCGCGCTCGCCGTTCTTGCGGCGCCGGCCCGCGTTGCGCTCCCGGCCGGGCCGGTCGGAGATCGCCCCGGGGAACTCGGGCTCCCCGTCGCGGCCCACGGGGAAGACCTGGGCGACGGAGGGGCGCGGGAGCGCCCACTCCCCGTCGCCCTGCCGGGTGGGCACGACGTAGTCCGGGAAGTAGGAGCGGGGCTCCTCGAACGAGCCGTCCTCCCCCGGGTGCTGCACGGCCACGTAGACCATCCGCTCGCGGTCGTGGACCACCGGGCCGCAGCACTCGGCGTCCTGGGGGACGGCGAGGAACTGCTCCACGTTCCCGCGCTGGCGCCCGGTCAGGCCCACCTTGTACATGCCGTCGTTGTATCCGATCGTGCCCGGGGCGCCGTCGGTGGTGATCCACAGGTTGCCCGCGGAGTCGAAGGCGAGGTTGTCCGGGCAGGAGATCGGGGAGACCTTCTGCGCCGGGTAGCCGGAGAAGTAGGTCGACGCGTTCTTCGCGGGGTCCCCGGCGACCAGCAGGATGTTCCAGTCGAACTCCAGGGCGGCGGCGCGGTTGTTCCGCTCGGTCAGCTCGATGACGTGCCCGTCCCGGTTCTGGGTGCGGGGGTTCGCCTCGTCCGGGCCGGCCTTCCCGGCGGTGCCGCGCTGGGTGTTGTTGGTCAGCGCCACGTAGAGCTTGCCGGTCAGCGGGGACGGCTCGACGTCCTCGGGGCGGTCCATCTTGGTGGCCCCGGCCTTGTCCGCGGCGAGGCGGGTGAAGACCAGGACCTCCTCCACGGACATGCCCTCCACGACCGACTCGCCGTCCACGACCAGCGGCAGCCACCGCCCGGAGCCGTCGAACGCACCGTCGGAGGGCAGCCGCCCGGAGCCGTCGATCTCGGCGGCGGTGTCCCCGGTGAACTGCGCGACGTAGAGATTGCCCTCGGCGAGCAGGGTCATGTTGTGCGCCCGGTCACCCTCGACGTACTTCTTGGCGGAGACGAACTTGTAGAGGTAGTCGAAGCGCTCGTCGTCGCCGGAGTAGGCGACCACGGTGCCGTCCTCGGCCACGCGCACGTTGGCCCCCTCGTGCTTGAAGCGGCCCAGGCTCGTGTGCTTGACCGGGGTGGAGGACGGGTCCTGCGGGTCGATCTCCACGACCCAGCCGAAGCGGTGCGGCTCGTTCTCGTAGCCGGGCAGGGTCGAGTCGAAGCGGGGGTCCACCTCGTGCCAGCGGCGGCTCGGGTCGTCGGTGGAGATCCCGTAGCGCTTCTGCTCGGCGGAGCCGTTGCCCTTGAAGTACTGGTTGAAGTTCTCCTCCCCGGACAGGACGGTGCCCCACGGGGTGGTGCCGCCGGCGCAGTTGTTCTGCGTGCCCAGCACCACGGTGCCGGTGGGGTCGTCCCGGGTCTTCAGCAGGTCGGACCCCGCGGCCGGGCCGTCCACCGCGAAGGGGGTGCTCAGGGTGATGCGCCGGTTGCGGCTGCCCCCGCGCACGTAGGACCAGGGCCGGCCGGGTCCGGTGCGGGCGATCTCGACGACGGACATCCCGTGCGCGGCCATGGCCACGCGGGCCACGCGCTCCAGGTCCCCGAGCTGGTCGGCCGGGAACATGTTCGCCTCGTTGGTGTACTCGTGGTTGTTCACCAGCACGCCGGTGCGGCCGCCGCGGTCCTGCAGGATGTCCAGGTAGTCCGAGTTGTACCCGAACTGGCTCGCCTGCGCCTCGGGGGTCTGCTCCAGCGGGTCGAACTCCGGGGAGTCGGTGAACAGCGGGTCGCCCCAGCGGATGATCGGGGACCAGTCGTAGCCCTCGGGCACGGTCAGGTCGTCCACGGTGTTCGGGACGGGGGCGATCGGGGTGAAGGACAGTCCGGAGCGGCCGCGGCCGTGGGCCTGGACCGCCTCGGGGGTGGCCCCGACGACACCGACGGTCACGGCCGCCGCGGCGCCCAGCCCGAGAGCGGAGCGGCGGGACAGGGCGGCGCTCGCGATGTCCCGGAAGTAGCCGTTGCCGGAGGTGTTGCACTCCGGGCCGGCGCAGGCGTTGCCGCACTTCAGCTGGCAGGTGAGAGGACTGCGCTTGCCGCGGGCGTGGCCCAGCATGGGAAGGAGGGGGCGCTTGGCGATGTCGGTCATGGCTCTCCCAGGGGATCGGTTCCGCGGGGCGACCGCGGGCGGGGAACGGGTGCTCCGCCACTGCACCACCGCTGCGTGAGGCGTGGGGGGTGCCGAGGGAAAGCCCGCATTAACGGGCGGTGACGCCCCGGGGCCGCGACGCGGCGGCGTGCACCCGGCGCACCCGCTCCAGCCACCACCGGCGCCGGTCCGCGGGCACGGCCCGGGCCGCCAGCAGCCCGGGGTCCGGGACGGCATCCCGCAGCTCGAGCGCCCCGTCCACCGGGCGCAGCGGCTCGAACAGGACGTCCTCGCGCATGAGCGAGACCGTGCCCAGCCCGCACGCGTACGGCAGCTCGGGCAGCGCGGCGGCGAGCGCCAGCCCGGCCCGGATGCCCACCGAGGAGTCCAGCGCGGAGCTGACCACCACGGGCAGCCCGGCCTGCGCCACCACGTCCAGGGCCCGGCGCACCCCGCCGAGCGGGGCGGCCTTGACCACGAGCAGGTCCGCCGCCCCGGCCCGGGCCACCGCCAGGGGATCGCTCGCCCGGCGCACGGACTCGTCGGCGGCCACGAGCACCGGCACGCCGCGGTCGGCGAGCCCCTCCCGCACCGCGGCCAGGCCGGCCACGGTGGGCACGGGCTGCTCCGCGTACGCGAGCCCGTGCTCCCCCAGCCGCTCCAGCGCCGCGAGCGCTGCGGGCACGTCCCAGCCGCCGTTGGCGTCCACCCGCAGCTCCGCGTCCGGGAGCCGGGCCCGCACCGCCGCGACGCGGGCGGCGTCGTCGTGGAGGTCCTGGCCGCGCTCGGCGACCTTGACCTTCACGGCGCGCACCCCCGTCCCGAAGCGTGCCAGCACCTCGGGCACCCGGGCCGCCGGGACGGCCGGCACCGTGGCGTTGACCGGGATCCGGGTGCGCCGGGGCGGAGGGAAGCCGTGCCACGCGGCCTCGACCGCGGCGCGCAGCCAGGCTGCGGCCTCGGTGTCCCCGTACTCGGGGAACGGCCCGAACTCGCCCCAGCCGGCCGGCCCGCGCAGCAGCATCGTCTCCCGCACCTCCACCCCCCGGAAGCGCACGCGCATCGGCAGGGCGACGACGTGCGCGCCGGCGAGCAGCTCGTCGAGCGGGGGCAGGGGCGCGGGCTCGGTCATGGCCACCAGCCTAGGCGCGGTTGCTCAGGCCGCACCGATCCGCCCGTGGAACAATGAGGGCTCCGCGGGCGCGGACCCGGCCGCACCGGCACACCCGCCCGCCCGACCACCAGGAGCCCCATGACCACGACCGCCCACCACCGTCCGGCGCCGACCGTCCTCCAGGCGCTCGCGCACGTGCTCGGCGCCGTCCTGCTGTTCGGCGGCGCCGTGGCGGTGGGCGTCGTGGCGCTGACCACCCCGACCGGCCAGTGGCTCGACGAGCTGGCCCTGCGGCAGGCCACGGGCGCGTTCCCCGGTCTCTCGGACCGGGCCCGGGAGCTGCTCGACCTCCTCCCCTGGGCGGTGGGGGTGGTCTCCGCCGTGTGCCTGGCCGTGCTCGTCGCGCGGTCCCGGCGCCTGGCCCCCGCCCTGACCGGGGCCGCGGTGGTGGTGCTGTCCAACCTCACGGTCCAGCTGCTCAAGCGCGTGCTCGTGGAGAAGCCGGACCTGGGCATCCAGGAGGCGGCCGGCAACTCCTTCCCCTCCGGGCACACGGCCGCCGCGGCCGCCGCCGTGGCGGTGGTGCTGCTGGCCGCGCCGGCCAGGTCCCGCCCGTTCGTGGCCCTGCTCGGGGCGGCGGCGACGACCGCGACCGGGATCGCGACCCTGCTCAACGGCTGGCACCGGCCCTCCGACGTCGTGGCCTCCCTGCTCGTCGTGGCGGGGTGGGCCGCGCTGGGCGGGCTGGTGCTGCGCGTGACCGGCCCGGTGGAGCGCCCCGCGCCGGCGGGGGCCTGGTCGCGCTGCCTGGCAGTCCTCGGCGCCGGTGCGCTGGCGGCCGGGCTGCTGCCGCTGTGGGCCGCGCTGCGGGTGCCGGGCGGCGGCTGGGCGGCGATGGCCGGCTGCGCGGCGATCCTGGGGGTCAGTCTGCTCGCGGCGGCGGCCCTGGCAGGGCTGCAAGCGCCGCGGTCGCGGCGTCCTCGACCCTGATCCGTTCGAGCCGGTCCAGGAGGATGCGCGCCGCACCGGGGTTGTAGGGCAGGCGGAACATCGAGGCCGTCACGGGCCGCAGGCCGTCCGGCTGCGCGGCGGCGGCCTCGCTCGCGTCCACCCGCTCGATCGCCGTGCGCATGGTCTGCGCCAGCTGGAGCACGAAGCCGCGCTCCACGGGGTGGCCGTGGCCGGGGACGAAGACCCGGTACCGGTCGAGGGCGGCGAGGTGCTCCAGGGCGGTGGCCCAGCCCCGCGGATAGGAGTCGTCGAAGCTGGGGTCGGAGCCCTGCTCCACGACGTCCCCGGTGAACACGACGTCGTCCACGCCCACGCACACGTCGTTGTCGGTGTGCCCGCGCCCGAGCGAGAAGAGCACGGCGCCGCGCTCGCCCAGGTCCACCCGGGTCAGCGCCGGGCGCCGGCCGGTGCCCGGCAGGTGCCGGTTGGGCACCACCAGGCGGGTGTCCGGGCCGTCCGCGGCGGCCATCTCGGGCTCGTGGGTGCCCACGTAGGAGCGCTGGTAGTCGCCGTGCTCCTGGATCGCCTCGGCGCAGCCGCGGTGGGCCCAGAACTCCTCGGCGCCGTCGCGCTGGAACACCGCGTTGCCCATGAAGTGGTCGTAGTGGGCGTGGGTGTTCACCACCGTGAGGGGCAGGTCCGTCAGCGAGCGCACGGCCCCGAGGATCTCCCGGGCCTGGCGGGGGCCGGCCCCGGTGTCGACCACGAGGGCGCGGCGGGTCCCGAGCACGAGACCGGAGTTCAGTCTCCAGTTGTCCGTGCTCACGGCGAAGACGCCGTCGCGGAGTTCGTTGATGCGGGCCACCCTGCCAGGGTACCGACCGGCGCTGTCTATCCTGGCACCCATGACCACTTCCTCCTCCGGGGGTGCGTCCGGAGGCGCCGGCCGCTACGCGCCGTCCCCCTCCGGGGACCTGCACCTGGGCAACCTGCGCACGGCCCTGATCGCGTGGGCCGCGGCCCGCTCGAGCGGGCGGCGCTTCGTGCTGCGCATCGAGGACATCGACCGGGTGCGGCCGGGCGCGGCCGAGCAGCAGCTGGCCGACCTCGCCCGTCTTGGACTGGACTGGGACGGCCCGCCGCTGCTGCAGTCCACGCGCGAGACCGCCCACCGTGCTGCGGTCGCGGAGCTGACCGCGGCGGGGCGCACCTACGAGTGCTACTGCACGCGCCGGGAGATCCAGGCGGCGGCGAGCGCCCCGCACGGGGCGCCGGGCGCCTACCCGGGCACGTGCCGGGACCTCGGGGACGCCGAGCGCGCGCGCCGCCGCCGCGACCGGCCGCCGGCGGTGCGGCTGCGCGCGGACGTGCGCTCCCGCACGGTCGTGGACCGCTGGGCCGGCCCGTACACGGGTCTGGTCGACGACTTCGTGCTGCTGCGCAACGACGGGCGGCCCGCCTACAACCTCGCGGTGGTCCTCGACGACGCCCACCAGGGCGTGGACCAGGTGGTGCGCGGCGACGACCTGCTGCCCTCGACCCCGCGGCAGGCCTATCTGGCGGCGGTGCTCGGTCTGCCCGAGCCGCAGTGGGCCCACGTGCCCCTCGTGCTCACGCCGGAGGGCCGGCGGCTGGCCAAGCGCGACGGTGCCGTGACCCTCTCGGAGCTCGCCGCGGCGGGCCACGGCGCGCAGGAGGTGCTGGCGTGGATGGCCGCCTCGCTGGGCCTGCCCGGCCCGGTGCGCACGGCACAGGACGTCCTCGCCGTCTTCGCCGAGGACGTCCTGCCGCGCGAGCCGTGGGTGGTGGACCCCTCGGACTGGGCGCCTCAGGCGCGGACCCGGGACCGCGGACCGGCCTCCTCCGGGGCGTGCGGGTCCTCGGGCTCGGCCAGGAACCGCTCGTAGGCCGGGGTCGTCAGGAACGCCGGGTAGTCCTCGCCCAGGGCGACCTCCTCGAAGACCGAGCGGGCGTCGTCGAAGCGGTCGCCCTCGGCGCGCTCGATCCGCCCGAACTCCTCCTCGACGAGCTCCTGCACCCACTCCCGGGTGATCTCCTCGCCGTGGTCCGTGATCGCCCGGGAGTTCACCCACTGCCAGATCTGGGAGCGGGAGATCTCCGCGGTCGCGGCGTCCTCCATCAGGTGGTGGATGCCGACCGCGCCGTTGCCGCGCAGCCAGGCCTCGATGTAGCGGATCCCGACCTCGATGTTGTTGCGGATCCCGGCCTCGGTGATCCTCCCCTCGGCCGAGGCGATGTCGAGGAGCGCCTTGTCGTCGGGCACCACGTCCTCCCGCCGCCGGTCGAGCTGGTTGGGCCGGTCGCCCAGCACCTCGTCGAAGACCTCCCGGCACACGGGCACGAGATCGGGGTGGGCCACCCAGGACCCGTCGAAGCCGTCCTGGGCCTCCCGCGTCTTGTCGGCCCGCACCTTCTCGATCGCGGCCCGGTTGACCTCCTCGTCGCGGCGGGACGGGATGAACGCGGCCATCCCGCCGATCGCCATGGCCTGCCGGCGGTGACAGGCCCGCACGAGCTGCTCGGTGTAGGCCCGCATGAACGGCTGGGTCATGGTCACGGCGTCGCGGTCGGGGAGGATGAAGCGCGGCCCCCGGGTGCGGAAGTTCTTGATGATCGAGAAGATGTAGTCCCAGCGTCCGGCGTTGAGCCCGGCGGCGTGCTCGCCGAGCTCCCACAGGATCTCCTCCATCTCGAACGCCGCGGTGATCGTCTCGATCAGGACGGTCGCCCGGATGGTGCCGTGGTCCGCGCCGAGCATGGACTCGGCCCGGGTGAAGACGTCGTGCCACAGCCGCGCCTCGCGGTGGGACTCGGTCTTGGGCAGGTAGAAGTAGGGGCCCAGCCCCAGCTTCTTGAGCCGGCGGGCGTTGTGGAAGACGTAGAGACCGAAGTCCACCAGCGCCCCGGCGATGGGCTCGCCGCGCACGGACAGGTGCTTCTCCTCGAGGTGCCACCCGCGGGGCCGCACCACGATCGTCGGGTTGGCCCGCGGGTCCTTGTTCTCCAGGGCGTATCGCTTGCCGTCCGGGTTGGTGAACTCGATGGTTCCCTCGAGGGCGTCGATGAGGTTCAGCTGGTTGGTGACCACGTTGGTCCAGTGCGGGGTGTTGGCGTCCTCCATGTCGGCGAGCCACACCTGGGCCCCGGAGTTCAGGGCGTTGATGGTCATCTTCCGCTCGGTGGGCCCGGTGATCTCGACCCGCCGGTCCTCCAGCCCCGGCGGGGGCGGGGGGACCCGCCAGCAGTCGTCCTCGCGGATCCTCGCGGTCTCGGGCAGGAACCCGGGGTCGGTGCCGCGGGCGATCGCCTTGCGCCGCTCCTCGCGGGCGGCCAGCAGCTCGCGGCGGCGCGGCTCGAACTCGCGGTGCAGGGCCGCCAGGAAGCCCAGCGCGTCGGGGCTGAGCACGCTGTTCTGCCGGGGCACGTGGTGACCGGTAAGGGTCACGCCGTTGATCGTCACGGGATCGCTGGTCATGGTCATCATGGCTGGCTCCTCGCCTGGGAGATGTCCTGGAAGAGATGTCGGGGAAGAGATGCGGAGAAGAGGGTCGGGCAAGAGGTCGGGCGGGGGGCCGGGGACCCGCCCGGGTCTCCGGCCGCCGTGCCCGCGGTCGGCTCAGAACTGGGCGGTCTCCGTGGAGCCGGCCAGCGCCGTGGTGGAGGACTGCGGGTTGAGCACGGTGGAGACCAGGTCGAAGTAGCCGGTGCCCACCTCCCGCTGGTGCCGGGTGGCGGTGTAGCCGCGCTCCTCGGCCGCGAACTCCCGCTCCTGCAGCTCCACGTAGGCCGTCATCTGGTTGCGGGCGTAGCCGTGGGCCAGGTCGAACATCGAGTAGTTCAGCGCGTGGAAGCCGGCGAGGGTGATGAACTGGAACTTGAAGCCCATCGCGCCCAGCTCCCGCTGGAACTTCGCGATCGTGGCGTCGTCCAGGTGCTTCTTCCAGTTGAAGGACGGCGAGCAGTTGTAGGCCAGCATCTGGTCCGGGTGCTCCGCGTGGATGCCCTCGGCGAACTGCTTGGCCAGCTCGAGGTCCGGGGTGCCGGTCTCCATCCACAGCAGGTCGGCGTACGGGGCGTAGGCGTTGCCGCGGGCGATGCACGCCTCCAGGCCGTTGCGCACCTTGTAGTAGCCCTCCGCGGTGCGCTCACCGGTGACGAACGGCTTGTCCCGGTCGTCGACGTCCGAGGTGATCAGCGTGGCCGCCTCCGCGTCGGTGCGGGCGATGATCAGCGAGGGGACGTCGGCGACGTCGGCCGCGAGCCGGGCCGCGCTGAGCGTGCGGATGTGCTGCTGGGTGGGGATGAGCACCTTGCCGCCCAGGTGGCCGCACTTCTTCTCGGAGGCCAGCTGGTCCTCCCAGTGCACGCCTGCGGCGCCGGCCGCGATCATCGACTTCATCAGCTCGTAGGCGTTGAGCGGGCCGCCGAAGCCGGCCTCGGCGTCGGCGACGATCGGGACCAGCCAGTCCTCGACGGTGCGGATGCCCTCCGAGTGCTCGATCTGGTCGGCGCGCATCAGCGCGTTGTTGATCCGCCGCACGACCGCCGGGACGGAGTTGGCGGGGTAGATCGACTGGTCGGGGTAGGTCTGGCCCGCGAGGTTCGCGTCACCGGCCACCTGCCAGCCGGAGAGGTAGATGGCCTTCAGACCGGCCTTGACCTGCTGGACGGCTTGGTTGCCGGTCAGGGCGCCCAGCGAGTTGACGAAGTCCTCGGTGTGCAGCTTCTGCCACAGCTGCTCGGCGCCGCGGCGGGCGAGGGTCTGCTCCTCCTGCACGGTGCCGCGCAGGCGGACGACCTCCTCCGCGCCGTACTCGCGGGTGATGTTCTGCCAGCGCGGGTCGGCGTCCCACTCCTGGCGGATCTCGTCGGCGGTCTTGGGGGCGTTGGGGTAGGACATGTCAGCTCCTCGTCGAGTGGTCCACGGTGGTGCGGCGGTGGTGCGAAGGGATTCGTGGGTCCCCGGAAGTTCGCGTCTTCCTGGTGACACACACCACTGTGCGCCCTGATCAACCCCGATGGACCCGGATTTCTCCGCGAACTTTCCGGATTTTTCGCATACCATGAAGAAGTGACGACCAGTGCGTGGGGCTACGAGCAGCCGGCCTCGGACGAGCAGCCCCGGACCACCGACCTCATCGGCCTCGGCCGGCGCATCCGGTCGCTGCGCAAGGACCGCGGCCTGACCCTGGCCGAGCTCGCCGGACGGGCCGGCACGGCCGCCTCGCAGCTGTCCGTGATCGAGAACGGGCGGCGGGAGCCGCGGCTGAGCCTCCTGCAGCGGCTCGCCGAGGTCCTCGGCACCAGCGTGGACGCGCTGCTCGGGGCCGAGCCCGCCAACCGGCGGGAGGCCCTGGAGATCCGGCTCGAGCGCGCCCAGCGCTCCCCGTTCTACGAGCAGCTGGGCCTGCCGACGGTGCGCGTGAGCTCGGCCCTGTCCACGGAGGTGCTCGAGGCGCTCGTGGCCCTGCAGGACCGCCTGGCCCAGGCGCTGGAGAAGAACTCGGCCACCCCGGAGGAGGCCCGCCGGGCCAACGTGCAGCTGCGCCGGCTGATGCGGGAGCGGGACAACTACTTCCCGGACCTCGAGCAGGCCGCCAAGCAGCTGCTGACCCTGGGCGGGTACTCCTCGGGGCCGGTCTCCAACTCGGTGATCTCGGAGATGGTGGGCAAGCTGGGCTACAGCATCCACCACGTCACCGACCTGCCCCACTCCACCCGCTCGGTCACCGACCTGCTCAACCGGCGGATCTACCTGGTGCAGAGCCCGCGGGCGGACCACGACCCCCGCGCGGTGCTGCTCCAGGCGGTCGGCCACCAGGTCCTGGGCCACGAGCCCCCGAAGGACTACGCCGAGTTCCTGGCCCAGCGGGTGCAGGCGAACTACTTCGCCGCGGCGGTCATGCTCCCCGAGGACCAGACCGTACCGTTCCTGCTCGAGGCGCAGAAGAACCGCGATCTCTTCCTGGAGGACCTCAAGGACCGGTTCGCCGTCTCGCACGAGACGGCGGGCCACCGCTTCACGAACCTCGCGACCCGCCACCTGGGCATCCGCACCCACTTCCACAAGGTGCACTCGTCCGGGGTGATCCACAAGGCCTACGAGAACGACGGGCTGGCGTTCCCCACCGACCACACCGGCGCCATCGAGGGGCAGATCTCCTGCCGCAAGTGGTCCGGGCGCACGGTGTTCGACCAGCCCAACCAGTTCACCGCCTTCGCCCAGTACACCGACACCCCCTCCGGCACCTACTGGTGCTCCACCCGCACGGAGCTCTCCGGCCAGGGCACCTTCTCGATCGGCGTGGGCGTGGCCTTCACCGACGCCCGCTGGTTCCGCGGCCGGGACACCCCGCACCGCACCGTCTCCACCTGCCCGGACCCCTCCTGCTGCCGGCGCCCGCCGGAGGACCTGAGCCGGGTCTGGGCCGGCCACGCGTGGCCCAACACCCGGGCGCACTCCCACGTGCTCGCCGCCCTGCCGGAGGGGGCCTTCCCGGGCGTGGACGAGCGCGAGGTGTACGAGTTCCTGCAGGCCCACGACGGCGGCTGAGCCGCCCCGGCGCGGGCTCCGGGCGGTCTGCCTATACCCGTAGTAGCTGGTCAGTGACCGGGAGCACGCGTAAAGTGCTGTGGGACCTCCGACCCACCCACCCTCCTGGACGCTGCGCTCCACCGGGCCGGCGCCGGGCGGAAAGGACGCCATGACCCAAGAGATATCCCAGACGATCGCGATCGTCATCTACTTCGCCGCCATGATCGCGATCGGTCTCTACGCCAACAGCCGGACCAAGAACCTCGACGACTACATGCTCGGCGGGCGCAACCTGAAGCCCGGCGTGGCGGCACTCAGCGCCGGGGCGTCCGACATGTCCGGCTGGCTGCTGCTCGGCCTGCCGGGCGCGGTGTTCCTCTCGGGCCTGGTCGAGGCGTGGATCGCCGTCGGGCTGATCCTCGGCGCGTGGGTGAACTGGAAGTTCATCGCGCCCCGGCTGCGCTCCTACACCGAGGTCTCGCACAACTCGATCACCATCCCGTCCTTCCTGGACAACCGGCTCAAGGGCGGGACCCGGATGCTGCGCATCGTCTCCGGCCTGATCATCCTGGTGTTCTTCACCTTCTACGTCTCCTCCGGCATGGTCGCCGGCGGGCTCTTCTTCCAGTCCTCCTTCGGCTCGACCTACCACGCCGGGCTGCTGCTGGTCGTGGGCGTCACCATCGCCTACACCCTCTTCGGCGGATTCCTGGGCGCCACGTACACCGACGTGGCCCAGGGCGTCCTCATGTTCATCGCCCTGCTCATGGTCCCGGTCGTCGGGATCGTCAACGTCGGCGGCTTCGGCCAGATGGCCGAGAACATCACCGCAGTGAACCCGGACGCCCTCTCCATGGTCTCCGGAGCCACGGTCCTCGGCGTGATCTCGGCCCTGGCCTGGGGCCTGGGCTACTTCGGCCAGCCGCACATCATCGTCCGCTTCATGGCCATGCGCTCCCCCGCCGACGCCAAGACCGGCCGCCGGATCGGGCTGACCTGGATGGTCCTCAGCGTCATCGGGGCGATCGCCACCGCCCTGGTGGGCCTGGCCTACTACGGCAACCGCCCCGACGAGAGCCCCACCGACCCCGAGTCCGTGTTCCTGGACCTCGCCCAGGTCTTCTTCCACCCCGTTGTCGCCGGATTCGTGCTGGCCGCGGTGCTGGCCGCGATCATGTCCACGGTCTCCTCCCAGCTCATCGTCTCCTCCTCCGCCCTGGTGGAGGACCTGTACAAGCTGACGGTCAAGGAGACCCCGTCCGAGCGCAAGCAGGTCTGGCTGGGCCGCGCGGGCGTGGCCGCCGTCGCCGTCGTGGCCACCTTCCTGGCCTGGGAGCAGAACAACACGATCCTCGGCCTCGTGGCCTTCGCCTGGGCCGGCTTCGGCGCCTCGTTCGGGCCGATCGTGATCCTGTCCCTGTTCTGGCGCAAGCTCACGAACCTCGGCGCGATCACCGGCATGGCCCTGGGCGCGGTCACCGTGTTCGTCTGGACCGTGACCCCGTGGGCCGACCTCTACGAGATCATCCCCGGCTTCATCGTCTCCCTGGTCTCCGCCATGCTGGTCTCGAAGGCCACGTACCGGCGTGACGAGGACGTCGAGCGCGAGTTCGACGAGGCCGTGCGCCTCACCCACGCGGCGCAGGACGAGATGTCCGCGCGCTGAGCACCCGCACTGCACGATCGGGGCCCGTTCCGCCGGAACGGGCCCCGACGCCGTTCCCGGGGCGGTGCCCGCGCGCGGGTCAGTACCCGATCGAGGCGAGAGTCGCCCGGATGGCCTCCGCCGAGCGCTGCAGCATGGCCTGCTCCTGCTCGTCCATGGGCACGACCAGGCGTTCGACGACGCCCTGCCGCGCGACGATCGAGGGCACCGACAGGGCGACCCCGCTGATCCCGCGGTAGTCCTCCAGGACCGTGGACACCGGCAGCACGGCGTGCTCGTCGCGCAGCACGGCCTCGGTCACCCGGGTCGCCGCGAGGCCGATCGCGTAGTTGGTGGCGCCCTTGCCCTGGATCACCGTGTACGCCGCGTTGATCGTCCGGTGGGTGATGTCGTCCAGCCGCTCCTCGGTGAAGGGCCGGCGTCCCTCCACCGTCCAGTCCCGCAGGGGGATCTGCCCGATGTTCGCGTTCGACCACAGCGGGAACTCGGTGTCCCCGTGCTCGCCGACGATCGTGGCGTGCACGCTCGTGGTGGACACCCCGCCCTCCTCGGCCAGCAGCCAGCGCAGCCGGGACGTGTCCAGCACGGTCCCCGAGGCCATCACCCGCCCCGGGGGCAGGCCGGTGAGCTTCTGCGCGATCACCGTGAGCACGTCGCAGGGATTGGTGACCAGCACGTACACGGCCTCGGGCGCCTGCTCCACCAGCCGCGGCATCAGCGTCTCCAGGATCTGCGCGTTGGCGCCCGCCAGCTCCATCCGGGTCTGGCCCGGCCGCTGCTTGGCGCCGGCGGTGACGAGGACGAGGTCGGAGCCGGCCAGCACGGCGACGTCGTCCGAGCCGGTCACCCGCGAGCTGGGGGTGAACATCGCCCCGTGGGCGAGGTCCAGGCCCTCGGCGCGGACCCGGTCCCCGGCCAGGTCGTAGAGGGCGACCTCCTGGGCGACGCCCTTGATCAGCGCCGCGTAGGCCAGGGACGAGCCGACGGAGCCGGCGCCGACCACGCCGATCTTGGTGCGCGCGGAAGGAGTGGGAACGGTCTCGGGCACGGGGAGCTCCTGAGGGTCGGCGGTCTGCGGCGGCGGACGGGACGTCCTCCCCCATCCTCCGCCAGCGGGGCGCGCGCCGGAAGGGCTCGCCCCGCGGGTCGTCCCCGCACGCATCGCCCCCGCATGCGTCGTCCCTGGACGCGCGGGCCTGCCGGCGCGGGCCGGCACCCCCGAGGTCCCTCAGCCGGTGCGGGCCGCGGAGGCGGCCGCCAGGAAGTCGCGCATCAGCGGTCCGCCGGTGATCGAGCCGAGACCGCCGTCCTCGACGAAGACCGCGACGGCCAGGTCCTCGTGCTCGGCGATCACCCACGAGTGGGTCCGGGGCGGGTCCTCGTCGCCGAACTCGGCGGTGCCGGTCTTGCCGATCGCGGTGTCCGGCTCCAGCTCCTGCAGCACCTCCAGGTGCCCGGAGGAGACGACGGCCCGCATCATGGTGCGCAGCTGCTCCGCCTCCGGGCCGGTCAGCGGCTCCGCGGGACCGGGCCCGGTCGTGGCGGCGTCGTCGAGCAGGCCCTCGGTGGTGACCAGCCGGGGGGTCACGAGCTCCCCGGCGGCGACCGAGGCCGTCAGGTTGGCCATGGCCAGCGGCGAGACCAGCGTGCGCCCCTGCCCGAACATCGCGGCGGCGTGCTGGGCCGGCTCCTCCTCCGCCGGGACGGCGCCGGTGAACACCGGCAGCCCGAGGTCCGTCTCGGCGCCGATCCCGAGGGACCCGGCCGCGGCGGCCAGCTCCGCCTGGCTGACCCGCTCGTGCTGGTCCACGAACGCGGTGTTGCAGGAGTGGGCGATCGCCTCGGTGAGCGTGATGGTGCCGGTGAACTCGGGCGGATAGGACTCGACGTTGTCGACCTGCACGCCCGCGGCGGTGGTCGAGGGCGGGCACTGCACCTCGGTGCCGGGCGTGTCCCCCTCGCGGAGCATGCTCAGGGCCGTCACCACCTTGAAGGTGGACCCGGGCGCGTACTGGCCCAGCAGCGCGGTGGAGTAGCCCTCCGACCCCGGGCCGTTGGCCGACGCGACGACCTCGCCCGTGGAGGGCCGGATGGCCACGATCGCGGACGGGGACTCGATGCCGGTCAGGAGTTCCTCGGCGGTGGCCTGGAGCCCGCGGTCCAGGCTCACCGTGACCGGTTCGCCGGCCTGCGCGGGGACCTCGAACAGCGGCTCGCCGGCAGAGGCCGGCCCGCCGTCGGCGCCGGGCACGACCTCCTCGACCACCACGCCGGGGGTCCCGCCCAGCCGGTCGTCGAACTGCTCCTGCAGGCCGCCGCGGCCGACCAGCGCACCGGTGGCCAGGTCGCCGCCGGAGGCCTCGAGGTCCTCGGCGGTCGCCGGGGCCACCGCGCCCAGCAGGTCGGCGGCGAAACCGCGGGAGGGTGCCAGCGGCAGCTCGTCCTCGACCACGAGCAGCCCCGGGACGGCGTCCATCTGCTGCGCGTCCAGCTCCCGGAAGTCCTCCAGCCGCAGCGGGACGGCCTCGACGAACGCCTCGGGCCCGGCCTGCTCGACGGCCTCGGCGTAGGCGTCGGCGTCGATGTCCACGGCCGCGGCGAGCCGGCGGGCCGCCGCGGCGGGCTCCGCCCCGTCGAGCTGCGACCGGTCGATCCCGACCCGGCGGATCGGGCGCTCCGTCACCAGGGTCTCCCCGTCCGCGCCGAGGATGTCCCCGCGGTCGGCGGCCACCGTCCGGGCGCGCAGGGCCTCGCCCTCCTCCAGCCCCGGCCGCACCACGCCGGGTGACCACTCGGGGACCCACTCCCCGCCCGCCGAGCGGACCAGGGGGAGCACGGCGTCGTACGCCCAGTCCCGGTCCGTGCCCGGCAGGTCCCAGGACCAGGCCAGGGTGGCCTCCCGCCGGTCCTCCTGCCCGGTGTCCTCCACCGTCGTGACCTCCACGGACGCGGTGGCCTCGCCCAGCCCGGCGGTGGCCTCCTCGTACTGCTGCTGGGCGAAGGGCCCGGCGACGGCGCCGAAGCCCAGGTCCTCGACGCTGCCCGCGGTCAGCGCCGCCGCGACCCGTTCGGCGCTCTCGCGCCCGTCGTCGGCGGTGAGCGCCGCGCAGCCGGACGCCAGGAGACCGGTGCCCAGCGCGAGCGAGAGGGCCGCGGCCCGGCGGGCGGCCGGGGGTCGCGGAGCGGGGCGGGCGGTGGAGGACCGGTGGGTGCGCACCGCCCAATCTAGCGGGGCGGCCCGGGTCGGACCGGGACCGCTCGTCGCGAGGGGACACGGAACACCGGCCGGCCGGGTCGCGCCGAGGACGGACCGGGTCGCGGCGGACGGCGGACGGACCGGCGGGCGCCGTGTCTGCACGGCACCCGCCGGTCCCTCGGACGCGCGGCAGGGGGTGCGCCGCCGCGCGCGGTCGGGCCGGTGGCCGGCCCCTCACCACCGGGTCAGCAGTGGTACGTGTCGGTCGGCGCCTCGAAGTGGACGTCGTAGCCCTCGGGCACGCTCAGGCCGAAGGCCCCGGCGAGACCGAGGATCTTCCGGGCGCGGGCGAGCCGGGGCAGGTCGGAGCCGTTGCGGATCTCCCCGCCGTCGGCGTCGAACTCCTGCAGGAACTCGGTGGCCCAGGACAGCTCGGACAGGGAGGGGCTCAGGCCCTCGTTGACCGTGGCCGCCTGCTCGGGCATCAGGCACAGCTTGCCGGTCATGCCGAACTCCAGGGTCACGGACGTCGCCTCGGCCAGCTTCGGGCCGAGCGCCCCGACGGCGGGGCCGTCGATGGGCCCGGGCAGGTTGGCGGCCCGGGAGGCGATCGTGAACTGCGAGCGCGTGTACGCCAGCGTCAGGGGGTTCTCGCCGAAGCCCGTGTCGCGGCGGAAGTCGCCGAGGCCGAAGCCGAGCCGGTAGGTGGACCGGGCCCCGGCGATGGCCTGCAGGTGCTGCACCCCGCGGGCGGTCTCGACGAGCGCGACGATCTTGGTGTCCTTGAGCAGCTCCGCGGTGCGGGTCACGTGCTCGGGCGACTCGACCATGGCCAGCATCACCCCGTCGAGGCCGCGGACCCCGGCGAGGGCGCGGAGGTCGTCCTCCCACCACTGCGTGCCGAAGCCGTTGACGCGCACCCAGGCGTGCTGCTGCGCCCCGTGCTCGTCGCGGGCGTCCAGCCAGCTGATCACGTTGCGGCGGGCGCGCTCCTTGTCCTTGGGCGCCACGGAGTCCTCGATGTCCAGGACGACGACGTCGGCCGCGCTCCCCGCCGCGACCGCGAAGCGCTCGGCCTGGGCGCCGTTGACGAGCAGCCAGGAGCGGGCGAGCTCCGGGCCGACCGCCGGCGCGGCGACCTGGGGAGCCAGCGGCGAGGTGGTGGTGGTCGAGGTCGTCGTGGTGGACTCGATCGAGGTGGCAGTCATGAGTGCGTACCCATTCCGTGTGGCGCAGCGTGCTGCGGTGCGACAAGCGAGCCGGGGCGCCCGAGCCGGGGGTCGGGGGCTGCCCGGCGGAACCGTGACCGGTGGCGGTCCCGCGGGAACGATGGCGTCGCGGGGGTCCGTCCGGTGCGTGCCTCGGGCCGGGGGTCGCGGAGTGGGCGAACCGGTCCGTGCGCGCTGGATCGACGCGCTCGGCAGGTGCGGTGGCCCCACCGTAACGCAGATCACACGGTGGCGCCAACCGCGCGGCGCCCACCGTGCGGCGCCGACCGTGCGGCTCAGGCCCGGCGCGTCGTGCGGGCCGTGGCCGCCGCGGACCACGGGTCCTCGGGCCACGGGTGCTTGGGGTAGCGCCCGCGCATCTCGCCCCGCACCTGCCGGTAGGGCCCGGACCAGAACGAGGCGAGGTCGTCGGTGACCGCCAGGGGCCGCCCGGCCGGGGAGAGCAGGTGGAACAGCACCGGTGCCCGCCCGCCGGCGACCGCGGGCGTCTCCGCCCAGCCGAAGCACTCCTGCAGCTTCACGGCCAGCACGGGCCGGCCCGCGGGGTCGTCGGCCGCCGGGTAGTCGATCCGGACCCGTGACCCGCTGGCCACGGTGAGTCGCTCGGGGGCGAGCTCGTCGAGGCGGCCGGCCTCCGGCCACGGGAGGAGCCGGCGCAGGGCCCCGGCGAGGTCCACGGGCCCGCCGGCGGCGAGGGTGTCCAGCTCGGGGGCGAGCCACTCGTCGAGCCGTGCCCGGAGGGCGTCGTCGGAGACGTCCGGCCAGGGGGCGCCGAGCCGGTGGTGCAGCAGCGCCAGCCGGCGCCGGAGCCCGTCCGCCGCCCCGGACCAGGCGAGCAGGCCCGGGCCGTGCTCGGCCAGGGCCGCCCGCACGGCCTCGCGGGCCGCCGCGGGGCCGGTCGCACGGGGGTGGCGGAGAGCTGGATCGCCCCGAGGGCGCGGATCCGCCGCGCGCTCACCCGCCCGCCGTCGTACCGGGTGTCCACCGCGTCGGTGAGCAGGTGCTCGGCGCACCGCTCGGCGGTCTCCCGGTCGAGGGCGGCGGCGGTCCGGACGACCGCGCCCGTGCCGGCGGCGGCCCGCCCGGCGGCGCGGGTGGCCTCGGCGACGGCCAGCCACTCGTGGGCGGCCAGCGGGCTGCCCTCCGGGAGGCCGGCCCGGGTGCCGGAGGCGAGCAGCCAGGTGCCGCCCGACCGGTGGGCGATCCGCTCGGGGAAGGCCAGGGCGAGCACCGCGCCGGGCACCAGCTCGCGAGGCACGGGGTCGGCGGGCACAGGGTCGGCGGGCACGGGGTCGGCGGGCACCGGCGCGGGGTGCTCCGCCCGGACCCGGTCGCGGCTCTCTGCGACCTCGGCCCGGTCGGTCCCGGCGTCTCCGGTGCTCGCCGCGCGGGCGGCGCGGCGGAGCCGGTCCGTCTCCTCGGCCCACCGCCGGGCGCCCGGGGCGCGCCCCGAGCGCAGCCCGGCCAGCAGCCGGGCCAGGTCGCCGTCCGGGGCCCGGTGGTCGTCGGCGAGGGCCGCCACCACCTCGGCGGCGGCCCGCTCCCCCACGAGGCGGGAGCCGGCCAGCAGACCGCGGGCGAGCCGGGGTCGGCCGGCACCCGGGCGAGCGCGCGTCCGGCCGCGGTGGCGCGGCCCTCGGCGTCGATCGCGCCGAGCCCGCGCAGCACCGCCTCCGCCTCGGCGAGGGCGGTGGGCGGGAGCGGATCGGGCAGGGCCAGGCCGCGCCCGCCCGGGAACCCCAGCAGGCCAGCAGCAGGGCGGCGCCGGTGAGGTCGGCGGCGGCGACCTCCGGGGTGCCGTGGGCGGGCATCGCCGTCCACGTGCGCTCGTCGTAGCAGCGCACCACGGTGCCGGGCCCGAGCCGGGCCGCGCGCCCGGCCCGCTGCTCGGCGGAGGCGCGGGAGGCGGCGACCGTCACGAGCCCGGTCATCCCGCGGGCCGCGTCCCGGCGGGGCTCCCGGGCGAGCCCGGAGTCCACCACCAGGCGCACGCCCGGGACGGTGAGGGAGGACTCGGCCAGGGCTGTGGCCACGACCGCGCGCGGGGGCCCGCCCGGCGCGCGCCCGGCCGTGGCCCGGTCCTGCTCGGCGGCCCCGACCCGCCCGTGCAGCTCGAGGACCTCGGTGCCGGGGGCCTGCTCCCTGCAGCTCGAGGACCTCGGTGCCGGGGGCCTGCTCCCGCAGCCGGCGGGCGACCTGGGCGACCTCCCACGCGCCCGGAAGGAAGACCAGGCGTCGGTGCCGGGACCCGCGGCCAGGGCCCGGGCGTGGGCGGCGGCCGCGGTGCGGGCGAGGTGGTCGAGGAACTCCGGGCGCACCCCGCGCTCGTCGGTGCGCCGGCCGTGGCCCGGGGCCCACTCGACGCCCAGCGGGTGCAGGACGGCGGGGCTGTCGACGACGGGCGCCGGTCCGTCCCGGCCCAGCAGGGCCGCGAAGCGGGCGGCGTCCACGGTCGCGGACATCGCCGAGAGCACCAGGTCCTCCCGCAGCTCGCGCAGCTCGGCGAGCATCCCCACGAGCAGGTCCGTCTCGAGGCCGCGCTCGTGCACCTCGTCGAGGACCACGGCGCCGGTGCCGGGCAGCTCGGGGTCGTGCAGCAGGCGGCGCAGCAGGATCCCGGGGGTCACGAACTCCACGAGCGTGCCGGGCCCGGTCCGCCGGTCCCCGCGCACGGTGTGGCCCACGAGCCCGCCGACGCGGGTGCCGGCGAGGGAGGCGAGGCGCCGGGCGGCGGCACGGGCGGCGACCCGGCGCGGCTGGGTGACGACGACCCGCGAGGGGCCGGTCCCGCGCTCGTGCAGCAGCACGGCCACCAGCGGCGGCACCAGGGTGGTCTTGCCGGACCCGGGCGGGGCCTGGACCACGGCGGCGCCGCCGGCCAGGGCCGCGCGCAGGGCACCAGCGGCCCCGGCCACGGGCAGGCCGGCGCCGACGGCGTCGAGGTCGAAGGGTGCGGGGCTCACGTCCCCAGTGTGGCACCACGGCCCGGACGGCCGGAGCGGACGGCAGGGGGACCGGCCGGGGCGGACCACCGGGCCGGACGGCCGCGCAGGTCCCGGGGCGGACCGGGCGGCGCGGCGCCGGCCCGGGGGTCAGGCCTCCGTGTGCGCCAGGAACCCGCGCAGCACCTCGACGAACTTCTCCGGCTCCTGCGAGTGGACCCAGTGGCCGGCCTCGCGGATCGTCACCCGGTGCGCCCGGGGGAACAGCTGCCGCATCCGCGGTGCGTGCTCGTCACGGACGTAGTCCGAGCGCCCGCCGGCCACCCACAGCACCGGCCCCTCGTAGACGGCCTCCCCGGTGTCCGGGAAGCCGCCGATGGCGTCCAGGCTGGACCGCAGCAGCTCGAGGTTCGGCTCCCACGCGAGCCCGTCCGGGCCGCTGCGCAGGTTCTGCAGCAGGAAGCTGCGGGTGGTGTCCCACGGGATGGGCTCCTTGAGGGCCTCGTCCGCGTCCGAGCGGCGCTGCACGGCCGTCAGGTCCACGGCCGCGAGGCTGTCCAGCAGGTGGGCGAACTCCCCCTCCCCGCCCCCGGAGCGGGTGGGCGCGATGTCGACCACGACGAGCCGGGAGACGAGCTCCGGGTGGCGCAGCGCCAGCACCATGGCCACCTTGCCGCCGAGGGAGTGCCCCACGACGGCGACCGGGTCTCCCGCGGCGAAGTCCTCCCGGAGGCCGCGGCCACGGAGTCGGCCATCTGCCGGTAGTCCACCCGGTCCGTCCAGCCGGACCGGCCGTGGTTGGGCAGGTCCACCAGCAGGCTGCGGAAGCCCGGTTGGAGGTCCTTGGCGATCCGGGTGAAGTTCTTGCCCCGGCCGAACAGGCCGTGCAGGAAGACGATGCGGTCACCGTCGTCCCCGACGCGGGTCGTGTGCAGGGTGCTCGTCCGGAAGTCAGCCATCCTCCGAGCTTAGGGTCTCCGCCGCCGCAGGCCCGCACGGCGGGAGGACAGCGCGGCACCCGGGGCCGGCCGCCCGGAGCACGGCGCCCGCGTGGCACGCCGTCGACTCAATGCCCCACAGTGGCCCCGAACTGTTGTCACGGCCACCGGCGGAGTGGTCCGATAGTGCACATGAAGAAGCTCATCAACGACCCGGCCGACGTCGTCCGGGAGGCCCTGCTGGGCATGCAGGCCGCGCACGGGGACCGCCTGCGCGTGGACCACTCCAACCGCGTCGTCTTCCGGGCCGACGCCCCCCGGCGCGGCAAGGTCGGGCTGGTCTCCGGGGGCGGCTCCGGGCACGAGCCGATGCACGGCGGGTTCGTGGGCCCGGGCATGCTCGACGCCGCCTGCGCCGGGGAGGTGTTCACCTCCCCGGTGCCGGACCAGATGCTGGCCGCGACCCTCGGCGTGGACGGCGGCGCCGGCGTCCTGCACATCGTGAAGAACTACACCGGCGACGTCATGAACTTCGAGATGGCCGCCGAACTCGCCGCCGAGAACGGTGTCGAGGTGGTCTCGGTCGTCACCGACGACGACGTCGCGGTGCAGGACAGCCTGTACACCGCCGGACGTCGCGGCGTGGGGGTGACCGTGCTGCTGGAGAAGATCGCCGGTGCGGCGGCCGAGGAGGGCCGTCCGCTCTCCGAGGTCGCCGACATCGCCCGGCGGGTCGACGAGCAGGGGCGCAGCATGGGCATGGCGCTCACCTCCTGCACGGTCCCGTCCGCGGGGAGGCCGACCTTCGAGCTCGACGAGAACGAGATCGAGGTCGGCATCGGCATCCACGGCGAGCCCGGACGGGAGCGGCGTCCGCTCGCTCCCGCGCGGGAGGTCGCGGCCATGCTCGTCGAGCCGGTCCTCGCCGACCTGCCCGCGGCCGACGGCGCCCCGGTGATCGCGCTGCTCAACGGCATGGGCGGCACCCCGCTGATCGAGCTGTACATCATGTACGCCGAGGTGCAGCAGCTGCTGGAGAAGGCCGGCGTCCCGGTCGCCCGCAGCCTGGTCGGCAACTACATCACCTCGCTGGAGATGGCCGGCTGCTCGGTGACCCTGCTGCGCGCGGACGACGAGCTCGTCCGCCTGTGGGACGCCCCGGTCAACACGCCCGGCCTGCGCTGGGGCATGTGATGCCGGAGGTCACCGCCGAGGGGCTCGAACGCTGGTTGCGGCGGTTCGCCGACGTCGTCCACGACCACGCCGCGGAGCTGACGGAGCTCGACTCCGCCATCGGCGACGCCGACCACGGCAGCAACATGGACCGCGGCATGCGCGCGGTCGTCGGCGCGCTGGACGGCGGCGCCGCCGGTGCCCCCGACGCGCTCCTGAAGAAGACCGGCATGACCCTGGTCAGCACCGTCGGCGGGGCCAGCGGCCCGCTGTACGGCACGTTCTTCCTGCGGGTCGGCGGCGGGCTGGCCGGTGGGCAGGCCGTCGACGCCGCCACGCTGGGCCGGGCGCTGCGGGCCGGGCTGGAGGGGGTGGTCGCCCGGGGCAGGGCCGAACCGGGCGACAAGACGATGGTGGACGCGCTGGCGCCGGCCCTCGACGCGTACGACGCGGCGGTGGCCGGGGGCGCCGGCATCGCCGACGCGCTGTCCGCGGCGGCCGACGCGGCGGAGGAGGGCTGCGCCGCGACGATCCCGCTCGTGGCGCGCAAGGGCCGGGCCAGCTATCTGGGGCCGCGCAGCGCGGGCCACCAGGACCCGGGCGCCACCAGCACGGCGCTGCTGCTGCGCTCCGCGGCCGACAGCCTGCCGTGATCGGCATCGTCGTCGTCTCGCACAGCCGGGCGCTGGCCGAGGCGGCCGTCGAGCTGGCCTGCGAGATGGTCGACGAGCGCCCGCCGATCGCCCTGGCGGCGGGCGCCGGTGACGGGTTCGGCACGGACGCGGCCGCGGTCGCCGAGGCCATCACCGCCGTCGACGCGCCGGACGGCGTGCTGGTGCTCCTCGACCTCGGCAGCGCCGTGCTCAGCGCGGAGATGGCGCGGGAGTTCCTGCCGCCCGACGTCGCCGAGCGGGTGCGCCTGTCACCCGCTCCGCTCGTCGAGGGGCTGGTCGCCGCCGTGGTGACGGCGGCCACCGGCGCGCCGCTGGACGCGGTGCTCGAGGAGGCCGGCCGCGGACTGGCCGCCAAGCAGGACCACCTGGGAGAGGCGGCGGACCCGGCGGCGTCCGGGACGCCGGCGCCGCCCGCGGCACCCGAGGTCGTCGCCGAGCTGCCCGTGGACACCCCGCACGGCCTGCACGCGCGCCCGGCCGCCCGGCTGGTCGGGCTCGTGCGGGCCGCCGACGCGACCGCCGCGGTCACGAACCTGCGCACGGGCCGCGGTCCGGTCGACGCCCGCAGCCTGTCCGGGCTCGTGACGCTCGCCGTGCGGCAGGGCGACCGGCTGCGCTTCGAGGCGTCCGGGCCCGGGGCCGAGTCGTTGACCGAGGCGGTGCGGGCGCTGGCCGCGGACTCCTGGGGCGACCGGTCCCCCGGCCCGGCAGCCCCCGCGGCCCCGGACCGGAGGGCGCGCCCACGCCGCCCGCCGCCGGGTCGGGCACCGACGTCGCCCTCGGCCCGGCGGTCGTGCGAGGCGGCGCGATCGACCTCTCCGGCTACCGGCCCGGCGATGCGGCCGAGGAGCGGCGGCGCTCGGACGCCGCCGTGGCCCGCGCCCTCGCCGAGCTGGCCGCCCTGCGCCGGTCCGCCGCCGGCGGCCCCGGCCCGGCGGGCGCCGTCCTCGAGGCCCACGAGGCCCTGCTGGCCGACCCCGAGCTGGCCGGCGCGGTGGCCGCCGACGTCGCCGCCGGCGCGGCCGCGCCCACGGCGTGGGGGGACCGGCTCGCCGCGCTGGGCGGGGAGCTCGAGGCGATGGACGACCCCTACCTGCGGGCGCGCGCCGAGGACGTCCGCAGCGTGCGGCGGCGGGTGCTCGCCGCGCTGGCCGGACCCGGCGCCCGGACGAGGCGGTCCCGGCGGACGGTCGCCCGTGGTCCTCGTGCTCGCGGGAGCTCGACGCCGCGACGGCGGCGACGCTGGACCCGCAGCGGGTCGCTGGGCGTCGCCGCGCTGGCGGGCGGGGACACCGGCCACGGCGTC